>JANQFN010000119.1 GCA_028277825.1 Desulfarculaceae bacterium | reverse complement strand
TAGCCAAAGCTACGTCGAGCTTGGAGCGCAGCCGGCAACACCGCCAGCGCTTGGCTGGCGCAGCCGGACGACCGGCCTTCGTGAAATATCCGGGCTAGGCCGACAAGTTCACCCCGCCGGCCCGTGGCAATCCTCCCTTTCCCCTTGGGCACCGCTTACAGAAAATTGGAAACCGCCGCGCCGCATCTTCTGCCAAGATGCTTCTCGTGATGACCACTATTGCTCAATTGCCTTCTTGTTGACGTCCCGGACGATGTGAGCTGAGGCTGCTCAGATAGGAAGGCCGGCCGGGATGAAAGGCCTTTGGAGGCCGCTACCTAAAGCCGCTCCGCCACCCAGGCGCTGAGATCGCCCAGCACCCGCTCCTTGTCCTTTTCCTTGAAGACCTCGTGCAAAAAGCCCTCATAGGCCCGGCAGGTGGCGTCGGCCAGAGTGAGGCGGGCACAGAACTCCTCGCTGCCCCGGGGCGAGACCAGGGGGTCGGCGGTGCCGTAGAGCAGCAACAGGCTGCTCAGCGGCAGCTCGGCGGCGCCGGCTTGGCAGCGGTCCAGGGCGGCCATGGCCTCGCTGAACCAGCGAGTGTTGGCCACCCGGTGCACCAAGGGGTCGGCCAAATAGGCCTCTCCCACCGCCGGGTCGTGGCTCAGGTGACCGGGGTCGATCTCGGTGGATAGCGACACCTTGGGCAGAATCTTGGAAAGCAGCTTGCCCAGGGCCATCTTGGCCCCGCTTACGTCGTCGCCCACCGCCAACAGGGGCGAGGAGAGCACCAGCTTGTCAAAGGGGGCGTCCCGCTCCAGGACGTAGGAAGTGGCCATCAGGCCCCCCAAGCTGTGGCCCAAAAGCAACGAGGGCGGCTCCCCATGCCAGCGCTCCACCTGCTGCACAAAGATATCCAGGTCGTCCAGGTAGTCGCTCCAGCGGTTGATGGCCCCCCGCTGGCCTCCGGAGCGGCCGTGGCCCCGGTGGTCCAGCAGATAACAGGACAGGCCCAGGCCGGCCAGAAGCTCGGCGACCTCGGCGTGGCGGCCGGAGTGTTCGCCGTAGCCGTGCAGGATCACCGCCGAGCCCCGGGGCTGGTCCGCCGCCAGACGCCAGGTGAACAGCTCCAGGCCGCCGGCACCTTTCAGGTTCTGCTCGATACGCTCGGTGGCCATGGCCGCCTCCCGCCGGTCAATCCAGGTCCAGCATGAAGGCCGGGTTGTCCTGCACCATCTGTTTGAGGTGTTCGGCGGGGATGCCCTTTTCCAGCATGGTGCGCACGTACATTCTGAGGCCCTCGGCCGGCGGCGGGTTGTGCACCTGTCCCAGGTCGGTGGCCAGGATGGTGCGCTCCGGGCCCACCGCCTTGATCATCTCCACCACGTGGTCGATGCCGCCCTCGATGGGCCACATGGGATACATGAAGATGGCCAGGTGCTCGATATAGGCCCCCAGGGCGGCCAGTTCTTTTTGCTCCTCGATGGAGCCGTTGATGATGTACTCGGGGTGGTTCACATAAAGCCGCTTGACCCCGCGCTCCTTGGCCGCCTTGATCACCTCCCGCGCCTCGGGGATGGACAGATGCCCGGTGGCCAGCATGATATCGGCGGCGGCCACCAGGTCGATGATGGTATACACCTCGTCCTTGAGCTTGCCCTTCTCGTCAAACACGGTGATGCCCGGCTCCACGATCTTGACCGTGTTGAGCTGCTGCATGGATTTGCCGAACTCCGGCGCTCCCATCTGGTCCAAATGGTTTTTGGCCGACAGGGTGGGAAACCAGATCACCTTGGCCCCCAGCTTGATGCCCGCGTCCACCGCGAAAGGATTCAGCCCGCCCACCGCGTTGTTTAGCACCACGCCGCCGTAGACCTCGATGCCCTCCACCAGTTTACGCACGAAGTAAACCCGGTCGGCGGTGAAGGCGTGGTGCTCCTTGATCACCACCGCCCGGAGCCCCATGTCGCGGCAGCCTTCGGCCGCCTCCACGTGGTCCACCAGGCGGGGAAACAGGCTGGGTGAGGAGTGGATGTGCAGGTCAATGGCGCCCTGCATCAGTTCCAGGTCTTCTCTCATCTTCTTCTCCATTCGGCGTGGTGCGTTTTTTCAGTGCGGCGCGGGGCCGGCCTTTGCTTGGGCATTGCCAGGGGGCATCACCATAACAAACACTGGCAACGGTTCCTGGGCAACTTCAGCGCCCCTTTATTTGGTTAATGATTTTGTAGACCAGGCAACGCCGTCAAGTCAACCGCCAGACACTGGCGCGGCGATCATATTGGGCTTTCCCTTGCTGAATGTTTGACGTTGCGACCACTTGGGATATGCATTGCCTGCCAAAAACGCTTTCTGCTAACATTGAGGCTGCCAATCGATTTGCCCAAGCGCCTGCCCCCTCTGGCCTGCCCCAATAAAACGAATTATTCCTCTGCGGTTTTCCCTGTGCAGAGCGGGACGGATGTTTTACCCAACCACAATAAAGGCCCTTTGCAAAACAAAGCCCCGGCGCACGCTTTGGCTTGTTCTGCCCTGGCTGTTGGCCTTTGCCTGCCTGCTGGCCGTGTTTGCCGCCCCTCTGGAGGCTGGCAAGCTCAATCCGGTGGGCAGCGTGTTCGAGACCGAGGGCCAGGTCAAGGTGCTCAACCCTGGCCTGAAGCGTGATCTTCCCGCCAAAAAAGACATGGAGCTGTTCCAAAGGGACGCGGTGGTCACCGGCGAGGATTCCGGCGCCAAACTGGTCTTGAAGGACGACTCGCTTTTGCGCGTGGGCCCGGAGACCACCTGCAAGCTGGAGAAGTTCTCCCTGGATGAGATGGCCGGCAAGCGC
>JANQFN010000118.1 GCA_028277825.1 Desulfarculaceae bacterium | reverse complement strand
GTAGCCAAAGCTACGTCGAGCTTGGAGCGCAGCCGGCAACACCGCCAGCGCTTGGCTGGCGCAGCCGGACGACCGGCCTTCGTGAAATATCCGGGCTAGTCTTTGTTGGGCTCGGACTCACCGTTGTACATATCCGGGTACAGGTCGCTGGCGCAAGACGGGCAAAGGCTGTGGGTGAAGTCCGCCTCGGAGTGGTCCTGGATGTAGTTCTCCATGGCCTCCCAGTTGCCTCTTTTGTCGCGGATCTTTTTGCAGTGGGAACACACTGGCAAAAGACCATGCAGGGTGCGCACCTGGGTCAAAGCGTCTTCCAGTTCCCTGATCAGGCGTTCGCGGGCGGCCTCGGCCTGGTCACGCTCGGTAATGCGGCGTTTTACGTGCCGCGCTCCCAGCCCCAGGGCGATCATGCCCACCAGCCACAGGATGATGTAGCTTTTCAAGAGGGTGTACTTGTCCGCCCGGTTCAGCTCCATCAGAGGGGTCATGGGCACCGACACGCTCACCCCGCCGCGCACGTCGCCCACCTTGTAACCCTGTTTGGCGTGGCACTTGAGGCAGCCGGGCTCGGTCTTCATGGGCCGGATGATGCGCATGTAGGGCTGGCCGTTCATGAACTCCACCCCGCTCACCTCGGGCTTGCCCTTTGCCAGGGCCAACAGGGCGGAGCGTTCCCAGGCGTCGGGCTTGTTGGCCGCGCGCAGGGGCTTAAGGCTGGTGATGTGGCCCTGCACCTGACCCACCTGGGAGGAGAGTTCGTTTACCTGCCGGGTCATGTAGGCCGGGTTGATCAGGGTGAGCTTGCGCCCGGAGGGAGTGGTCAGGTCGCGCTCGGCAATGTCTTTCAGTAACGGGTTGGGCGGGGTGTGTTCAGTGGCCGGGACGTAAACCCCTCCGTGCGTGGCCGCCCAGCGGCGGTAGAGAATGTCCTTTGCCAGGGCGGTGCGCGCGTGGGTGCGGGCCACCTCCAGGGCGGTGCGGTTGAGCTGCTTAACGTTCCACCACAGGGAGCCGGCCAAAAGCAGGCTGCCAGCCAGGGCCAGGCCCAGCACAAAGGGCCAGATCCTGGTGCCGCCGGACGGGGCGCTGGCCGCGGACTGCTTCACCTTCACCTCACTGCCAGAGTGATCGGTGCTGATATGTTGTGCGGGCGGTTCCCCCGGAACCAGAAATCTGAATATAGCACAGATGAAGGCCGCGGCGCAGCCGGCCGGGCTGGGCACAAGAAAACCCGGCCCCCAAAGGGACCGGGTTGCAGACCCAAGAAAAGCGGGTCGGCTAGCGGGCGTGGGCCCTCTTGCTGGCCTTGAGCGGGTTGAGGCTTTTGGGGCCCTCTTTGCTCTCGCCCTTGACGTGGGTGGCGAAGTTGCAGTTGCCGTAACGCCACTTGGCAGAGGGGTCGGGGTAGCTCTGGCAGTAGACCAGGTCGCCCACGGTTACGCTGCGCTCGCAGCCCTGGCAGGGTTCCACGGCCGGGTGGCAGGTGCCGCCGTTGAAGCCGCAGCCCTTGGCGCTCATAAAGGCGCAGTCCATTCCATCGCGAGTGGTGGTGCAAAGCATGGTTCAAACTCCTTAGAAGCCAGTCCGTAAGAATCTGTAAGAATCGTGTTTGGCTGAATCCTTACAAAAGGGGCCGCGGCCCCAACATGGGGGCCGCGGGCCCCTTTAATTACATAAACGGCGGGCCCGCCAACGGCGTGCCCGCTTCGGTCGGAAATATATGTACTAAGTGCTGGCCTGTCAAGGATATTTTTTGTTAATAATGCCGTGAGGCCCGGGCTTGACAAACCCCGGGCCTCAGCGTAGATAAAGTACCCTAGTTCAAGGATAAACCCGTCAGGGGTCCACAGGAACGATCCAGTGCGACAGACGGGGAGTCAAGAGGTAACAGGGTTGTCAGCCAATTCAAAGCAAAAAAAGCAGCCCAAAGAGGCTAAGCAGGCGCCAATACAGGACGAAAACATCCTCATCCGCCAGCGGCACCACAAGGCCCAAGAGATAGTGGCGCAGGGCCACGCGCTGTTCCCCAACACCTTTCGGCCCCGGGACACCATCGGCCAGCTTATCAAGAGCTACGGCCATTTGGACGCCGCCCGCCTGGAGAGTCTGGAAGGCACCAAGTTCTCCATCGCCGGCCGCATCATGGCCATCCGCTCCTTTGGCAAGGCCGCCTTCTTGAAGCTCAGCGACCGCAGCGGCTCCCTGCAGTTGCACGTGCAAAAAAACGTGCTCTCACCCGAGGAGTTCAAGCTGTTCAAGAAGCTGGACGTGGGTGACATCATCGGGGTCACCGGGCCCTTGTTCCGCACCCGCACCCGGGAGCTGACCCTGCGCTGCGAGACCCTGACCCTGATCACCAAATCCTACCGGCCCCTGCCCGAGAAGTTCCACGGCCTCACCGACGTGGAGGCGCGCTACCGCCAGCGCTATCTGGACCTGATCATGAACCAACAGGTCCGCGAGATTTTCCAGGCCCGCTCGGTGATCGTCAACACTCTGCGCCAGGCCCTGATCGAAAGGGATTTTCTGGAAGTGGAAACGCCGATGATGCAGGTCATCCCCGGCGGCGCCACCGCGAGGCCCTTTGAGACCCATCACAACGCCCTGGGCATGAAGCTCTATCTCAGGGTGGCGCCGGAGTTGTACCTCAAGCGCCTGGTGGTGGGCGGCCTGGAGCGGGTCTTCGAGTTGAACCGCAACTTCAGGAATGAAGGCATCAGCATCCAGCACAACCCCGAGTTCACCATGCTGGAGTTTTATCAAGCCTACGCCACCTATGAAGACCTGATGTCCTTTACCGAAGAAATGTTCGGCCTGTGCGCCATGGCGGTCAAGGGTTCTTTGAGCTTTGAGTACCAGGGCAAGAACATCGATCTGACCCCGCCCTGGCAAGGCATCGACTTCCGCTCCAGCCTCCTGGAGATGGGCGGGGTGCCGCCGGAGGTGCTCTTTGACCAGGAAAAGGCCCTGAACATGTCCACCGAACTGGGCGGGGTGCACCGCACCGGCGACACCCTGGGCAAGGCCCTGGCCAAGATCTTCGACGTGAAGGTGGAGCCCAAGCTGTGGCAGCCCACCTTTGTCACCGGCTTCCCGCGGGACATCTCGCCGCTCAGCCGCACCAACGATCTGGACCCGGACATCGTGGACCGCTTCGAGTTCTTCATGGCCGGCCGCGAGATGGGCAACGGCTTTTCCGAGTTGAACGACCCGGATGACCAGCGGGAGCGTTTCGCCGAACAGGCCGCCCAGCGCGAAGCGGGCGACGACGAGGCCCAGTTCATGGACATGGACTATGTGCGCGCTCTTGAGTACGGCATGCCGGCCACCGCCGGGGAGGGCATCGGCATCGACCGTTTGGTAATGCTTCTGACCGACCAGCCCAGCATACGGGAGGTGATCCTCTTCCCGCAGTTGAGGCCAGAGCAGGGTTAATGAACTTCGAGGCTTTCTTGGCCTTCCGCTATCTGCGCGCCCGGGGGCGTCACGCCTTCATTAACCTCATTACGCTTTTGTCCATGCTGGGGGTGGCCCTGGGAGTCTGCGCCCTGATCGTGGTGCTGTCGGTGATGGGCGGCTTCCAGGACGAGATCACCCGCAAGATCCTGGGCATGGGCTCCCATCTGACCATCTACCAGGCCGGCGGCGCCATCAGCGACCCGGCCCGGGTGATGAAGCTCGCCCGCAAAGAGCCCGGAGTCAAGGCGGCCGCACCCTATGTCTATGGCCAGGTGATGCTGGTCTCCGGCGGCGGCGCCACCGGCGCGTTGCTTTCGGGCCTGGACGTACCCCTGGCCAAAAAAGTGAAAAACTTAGAGCCCTCCATCATCCGGGGCAGCCTGAGCGCCCTGGAACGGCCCAGTAAGCGGGGCCTGTGGGGCATCATCCTGGGTTCGCGCCTGGCGGGCAAGCTGGGCCTGAGGCTGGGCATGGTGGTCAATGTGATCAACCCCCTGGGCGAGGAGACCCCGGTGGGCCGGGCTCCCAAGAGCGAGCCCTTTGAGGTGGTGGGCATCTTCGAGTCCGGCCTGTTTCTCTATGACTCAGGCTCCTGCTACGTGGGGCTCAAGGCGGCCCAGGAGTTTTTGGACCTGGGTTCATCGGTGAGCGGGGTGGAGCTTTCAGTGGCTGACATCTACCAGGCCCGGGAGATCGGCCGCAGCCTTTCCAAAAAACTGGGGCCCTTGTTCTTCCCCCGGGACTGGATGAGCGCCAACCACAACCTGTTCGCCGCCCTGAAGCTGGAAAAATTCGCCATGTTCGTGATCCTGATCCTGATCGTGCTGGTGGCCTCTTTTGGCATCGTCAGCTCCCTGATCATGATGGTGATGACCAAGACCCGGGAGATCGGGGTGCTCAAGGCCATGGGCGCCACCCGGGCCAGTTTGAGACGCATCTTCATGCTGCAGGGCCTGATCACCGGCCTGGTGGGCACCGGCCTGGGGGTGTTGGGCGGCCTGGTGCTTTGTTGGCTTTTGGCCCGCTACCAGTTTATTCAACTGCCCAAGGACATCTACACTGTGAGCACCCTGCCGGTGCAGGTGGAGCCGCTTTTGGTGCTTTTAGTGGCCTTTTGCGCAGTGCTTATCAGCCTGTTGGCGACCATTTATCCCGCGGCCAAGGCCGGCTCCCTGGACCCGGTGAAGGCCCTGAGGTACGAATGAGCGGTGCGGAACACAAATCCCCGTCTGTCCAAGAGGTGGGCAAAGTGCCTAAAGGCTTGACAAAAGCGCCGATTTACATTCTTATAAAGCAGCTTGAGAAAACGTACTTCGACACCGGGCAAAAAGTCGAAGTACTCAAGGGGTTGGACCTCGAAGTGGCCCAAGGTGAAACCGTGGCCATTGTAGGGGCATCCGGAGTGGGGAAGTCCACTCTGTTGCACATACTGGGTACCCTTGACCGGCCCACCGCAGGCCGGGTTATGGTAGGAGGGCAGGACATTTTCCAGATGGACGAGCCGGGGCTGGCCGCCTTCCGGAACCGGCATATCGGCTTCGTCTTTCAGTTCCATCACTTGCTGCCTGAGTTCACTGCTCTGGAAAATGTCATGATGCCCGCCTTGATCGCCCGCCAGGACCGGGGTGAGGCCAGGCGGCGGGCCCTGGACTTGTTGGAGGAAGTGGGCCTGGCCCAGCGGGAAAAACACCGGGTGGGCGAGCTCTCCGGCGGAGAGGCGCAAAGGGTGGCGGTGGCCCGGGCCCTGGTTTTGGAGCCACGGCTTTTATTGGCGGACGAGCCCACGGGTAATTTGGACGAGCGCACAGGGGAGAAAGTGCACCAACTGCTGGTGAGGCTCAATCAAAAAAAGGGCCTCACCACTTTGGTGGCCACGCACAACGAAAGGCTGGCCGGCGCCCTGCAAAAGCGGGTGCGGTTGGCCGATGGCAAGGCGTTCGACCTGGATTCGGGTCGGAGCAGGCAAGGATAGAGGCGGTAATGAGGAAATACTGGCTGGTACTGGCGTTGTCCCTGCTTTTGTTGGCCCCCAGCGCGGCGATGGCCGCCGAGGTGATGAAGGTGGCGGTCTTCCCCTTCCACGTCTTCAGCCGGGAGCCCCTGGCAAACTTGCGCACCGGTGTACAGGACATGATCAAGACCCGCCTGGTGGCCCAGGGCGTCAAGGTGATACCGCCCGATGAGGTCAACAGCGCGGTGGAAAAAGCGGGCAAACCCCTGGACCTGAGCCTGGCGCGGGAAATCGCCGGCCGCCTGGGCGCCGACTTTGCCATCATGGGCTCGCTCACCAAAATCGGCCGCCGGGTATCATTGGACGCCAAGGTGCTGGACGTGTTGGGCATGCAGCGGCCCCAGACCGTGTTCGTGGAGGGCGCCGGGCTGGATTCCCTGCCCGATCTGTCCGACCGCATCTCCCAGGAACTGGCGGTCAGGGTCAGCGGGCGCGAAAAGGTGGCCACCATCGAGGTCAAGGGCAACCGGCGCATCGAGGCCGAAGCCGTCAAGGCCGCCATCAAGTCCAAGGAAGGTGGCATTTTCTCGCCGCTGTTGTTGGACCAGGACCTGCGCGCCGTCTGGAAGATGGGCTACTTCGACGATGTGCAGATCTCCAGCAAGGATACGGACAAGGGCAAGGTGGTCACCATCACCGTCAAGGAAAAGCCCACCATCCGCGAGGTGCAATTCACCGGCAACAAGGAAATCGACGACAAGGATATCCAGGATCAGATCGGCATGAAGACCTTCACGGTGTTCAAGCCGGCCGCGGTCAAGGAGGCGGAGCACAAGATCGTCCAACTCTACCGCGACAAGGGCTACTACGACGCCAAGGTGTCCAGCCAGATAATCAAACTGCCCAAGGGCGACATCGGGATCAAATTCACCATCAATGAGGGTGAAAAGGTCTTTGTCAAGGAGATCCGTTTCCGGGGCAACAAGCATGTTGACACCGACGACCTGCGTGACTTGATGTCCACCGAGGAAAAGGGCTGGCTTTCCTGGTTCAAGGACGACCATATCCTGGAGCGGGCCAAGCTGGAGCAGGACGTCCAGAAGATCAGCGACTATTACTACAACCACGGCTACATGCAGGCCCGCGTGGGCAAGCCGGAGATCACCCGGGGTAAAGAGGGTCTGATCGTCACCATTAACATCAAGGAAGGCCAGCGCTTCAAGGTCAGCGCGGTGTCGGTCAGCGGCCAGTTGGTGTTGCCTCAAAAGGAAATCCTGGCGCTTTTAAAGACCAAGCCCAATGATTGGTACAGCCGCAACCAGGTCCGTGCGGACATGACCGGCCTGCACAGCATTTATGCCGAGCGCGGCTTCGCCTATGCCTCCATCAGGCCCCAGGTTCGCGAGAACCCCAAGGAAAAGACGGTCGCCATCAATTTCAACATCCAAAAGGGCCACAAGATATACTTTGACCGCATCATCATCACCGGCAACACCCGCACCCGCGACAAGGTCATCCGCCGGGAGTTGAGCGTGTCCGAGGGCGATCTCTTCTCAGCCTCGGCGCTGAGAAGGGCCAACGCCCGCCTGCATCGTCTGAACTTCTTTGAGGACATCCAGATCACGCCCAGCAAGGGCTCCAAGCCCAACACCATGGATATCAACATCAAGGTCAAAGAAAAGCGCACCGGCCAGCTTTCCTTTGGCGCGGGTTACTCCACCCAGGACTCCTTCATGATCATGGGCTCCATCAGCGAGAACAACCTGTTCGGCCGCGGGCAACGCCTGGAGCTCAAGGCCACCCTGGGCGGCAAGGCCACCCGCTACACCTTGAGCTTCACCGAGCCCTGGCTGTTTGACCGGCCCATCAGCTTCGGCGTGGACATCTACGACTGGAGCCGGGAATACATCCAGTACGACAAGGAAGCCCTGGGCGGGCGCCTGCGCTTCGGCTTCCCCACCCGCTGGGCCTACACCCGCAGCTACCTGTACTACAAGTATGAGCGGGCCAACATCACCAACATCGACCAGAGCGCCTCGGCGACGGTCAAGGACCAGGAGGGCGAACACACCACCTCCAGCCTCAAGGGCATCCTGCGCCGCGACAGCCGTGACCACGTCTTCATGACCACCCGGGGCTCGGACAACAGCATCAGCGTGGAGTGGGCGGGCACCCCCCTGGGCGGCACCAACGCCTTCTACAAGATCATCGGCAACAGCGGCTGGTATTTCCCCATGTTCTGGGGGACCGTGTTCGTGGCCCACGGTCAGATGGGTTATCTGGAAAGCCACTCCGGCGGCGACTTGCCCATCTACGAGCGTTTCTTCCTGGGCGGCATCAACACCCTCAGGGGTTTCGCCTACCAGTCGGTCAGCCCCAAGGATGAAAACGGCGACCTGATCGGTGGTGAGCGCATGTTCGTGGCCAACTTCGAGATTCGCTTCCCCTTGGTCGAAAAGGCCGGCCTGATCGGCGTGGTGTTCTACGACACCGGTAACTCTTGGTTAGACACTTATGACTTTTCAAACCTGCGCCAGAGCTGCGGCGTGGGTGTGCGCTGGATGTCGCCCATGGGGCCCTTGCGTCTGGAATACGGTTACGTTCTGGACCCGGAGCCGGGCGACGACACCTCCAACTGGGAATTCACCGTAGGCGGCATGTTCTAATCCCCTGGCAAAGGGGCTATTGGGAGACAACTAATGATGAAACAATCGCGCGTTTGGTTCTTTTCTTTCCTGACCGTCCTGGTATTGGCCGCCTGGATGACGCCGCCTGTGGCGTCGGCCGCGGGCAAAATCGGCGTGGTCAACATGGACCAGGCGATCAATGAGTGCAAACAGGGCAAAAGGGCCCAAGCCGAACTCAGGCGCAAGGCGGCCAAACTGGAGGCTGAGCTGAAAAAGCTGGGCGGCGAGGTGGCCAAGTTGCGCAAGGATTTGGAAAACACCGCCATGCTCTTAAAGCCCGAGGCCAAGCTTTCCAAGGAGCGCGAGTTCGAGCGCAAGGCCAGGCGTTTTCAGCAGCGCAAGACCGACGCCAGCCAGGAGATGCGCGAGGCGCAAAGAGACGCCTTTTCACCGATACTGCAGCGCATGGGCAACGTCATCAAGCAAATCGGCGCCAAGGGCGGCTACTCGCTGATCACCGAGTCCCGCGCCGCACTGTTTTTTCCCAAGAGCGCTGACATCACCCGGGCGGTCATCTCCGCCTACGACAAAAAATATCCCTAGCCCTGATATTTCACGAGGGGTGGGCGGTATTTGCAAACAGCCCATTGTTTATCGGATCGAAATGAAAAATGTGGCGCAACTGGCAGGGTGTGGTTTGTATCTGAGCCCGGCACAGCCAGCCAACTGCTGGCAAGGCGGCCCAAGGCTTGGGCAGCCAAGGGACCGCACTGGGAGCCAGTCATTTCCACAGGAGCCCACCATATCACGACCCGCTTTGCCCCCGGCAACACCGCCAGCGGCTGGCTGGCGCAGCCGGACGCCCGGTCTTCGTGAAATGTCTGGGCTGAGGACGTACAGGTGGAGTTGAGCCTGGCCCAACTGGCCCAGCTGGTGGGCGGCCACCTGGCGGGCCCGGCCGAGCACAAGGTCTCGGGCATCAAGGGCATTAACGAAGCG
>JANQFN010000091.1 GCA_028277825.1 Desulfarculaceae bacterium | reverse complement strand
TCTCAGCCGGGGCCAGATGGCCGCCTCCAACGGCGAACTGGTGGCCAAGGCCGCCCGCATGATCAGGGACCAGGGCCGCGAGGTGGCCACGGTGGACGAGTGCCGTGAGCGCCTGGGGCTGGTGCACACCTAAAAAATTTGGGAGCGTAATGATGGATAATGAGACCGGGTACAGCTACAGCCAACTGGAGCTGGGCATGACCGCCTCCTTGAGCAAGACGGTCAGCGAGAGCGACGTCTATCTCTACGCCGGCATCACCGGCGACTTCAACCCCATGCACGTCAACGAGGCATACGCCAAGACCACCCCCTTTGGGTCGCGTATTGCCCACGGCTCCCTGGTGGAGGGCTTTTTGGCCCCGGTGCTGGGCACCAAGCTGCCCGGCCTGGGCACCGTGGCCCTGGAAAAGACCTGCCGTTTCCTGGCGCCCACCTATTTCGGCGACACCCTCACCGCCAGCGTGGAGGTGATCGAAAAGCTGGAGGAGAAAAAGTGGGTGCGCTTCAAGTGCACCCTGACCAACCAGGACGGCAAGGTGGTGGCCTCTGGCTCGGCCCTGGTGATGCCGCCGCCGGAGAAATAGATAAGCGGAGACCGTGATGGACTTCGAGCTGAACCAAGAGCAGCGCATCCTGGCCGACACTGTGTACAAGTGGGCCCTGAAGGAATTTGGCCCCTTGCAGGAAAAGGTGGACGAGGAGGACTGGCTACCGCCGGACCTGTTCAGCAAAATGGGCGAGATGGGCCTGTTGGGCGTGGCGGTGGACCCAGCCTACGGCGGCTCTGGCCAGGACGTGATGGCCGAGGTGCTGGTGGCCGAACAGTTCTCCCGGGTCTCGCCCGGCCTGGGCCTCTCAGCCGGGGCCCACTCCAACCTCTGCGCGGGCAACATCCAGCGAAACGCCGCCGAGCATTTGAAAGAAAAGTATCTGCCGCCCCTGGTCAAAGGCGAGAAGATCGGCGCCCTGGCCCTCACCGAGCCCGGCGCCGGCTCGGACGCCATGTCCATCACCACCCGGGCAGAGCAAGACGGCGATCACTATATTCTCAACGGCACCAAGATGTTCATCACCAACGGGCCCATCGCCGACATCGTGCTGGTCTACGCCAAGACCCAACCCCAGGCCGGGGCCCGGGGCATCTCCGCCTTTATCGTGGAAGCTGACTTCCCCGGCTTTTCGCGGGCCGAGAAGCTCAAAAAGGTGGGCATGCGCGGCTCACCCACCGGCGAGTTGCGCTTCGAGGACTGCCGGGTGCCGGCCGGGAACCTGGTGGGAGAGGAGAACCAGGGAGTGGCGGTGATGACCCGGGGCCTGGACATCGAACGGATCGTCTGCGCCGCCGGCTGCCTGGGCACCGCCCAGGCGGCCATCGACTATTCCATCAAGTATGCCAACGAGCGAGAGCAATTCGGCCGGCCCATCGCCGACTTCCAAATGATCCAGGCCAAGCTGGCCCAGATGTACACCCTGTGGGAGGCCTCGCGCAACCTGACCTACCGGGCGGCGCTGCTGGCCGAGAGCGCCAAGCGCGGCGGCAAGGGCACCGACCTGACCCGGCTGGCCGCGGCGGCGGTGATGTTCGCCGCCGAATCGGCCAGCCAGATCTGCAACGAGGCCGTCCAGATCCACGGCGGCTACGGCTATTGCCTGGAGTTTCCCGTCCAGCGCCTGTGGCGCGACGCCAAGCTGTTCGAGATCGGGGCGGGCACCACCGAGGTGCGCAAGCTGATCATCGCCCGGGAGCTGTTGCGCAAGGGTTCATTGTAAAAGCCACGGTGTCTATAAAAACGGGCCGGAGGCATTTGCCCCCGGCCCTTGTCGTTTGGCGAGTGAACGCTTATTGGGCCGCGCCCAGCCGCGTGGCCACTTCCTGGGCCGCCTTTTCGCCCGAGAGCAGCATGCCCCCGAACACCGGCCCCATGCGGTAGGAGCCGAACACCGCGTTGGCGCACATGCCGGCCGTAAAAACCCCGGGGAAGGCCTCCTTGGTGTTGTCGATGGTACTCAACTCGGCCGCCTCGGCCCACAGGGACTTTTCGCCCATCACCCCGCCGCTTTCGGTCAACAGCCGCGCGTCCACCTTACGGGCGATGACACGAAGCACCTCGCTGTCGTGGCCGGTGGCGTCTATCACCCAGTCGGCCTTGATGGTCAGAGGGTCCACGTGCAGGCCGCCCATCTCAACCGCGCTCCAGTTGATCACCAGGCCGATGACCCGCTGGTCCCGGATCACCACGTCCTCCATGGAGACCAGGTTGAAGATGGTGGCCCCGGCCTTGGCCGCCTGTGAGCACAGGGTGCTGATGGCCAAGACGCTGTCGGCGGTGTAGTAGCCCGGCTGGAATTCGTGGCAATCCACGCCGAACTCGTCCAGGACGCGCTTGGCCTCGGCTTGCACCACGATCTCGTTCATCATCATGCCGCCACCCCACATGCCGCCGCCCACCGAGAGCTTGCGCTCAAACAGGGCCACCTTGTGCCCCGCGCTGGCCAGTTTCTTGGCGGCCACCAGCCCGGCCGGCCCGCCGCCCACGATGGCCACCTCCACCTCCAGATGATCGTTGAGCTTGTCAAAGTAACGCTTGACGATGGCTCTGGTGATTACGACTTCATCCAACATTTCTGGGCCTCTTGCCTTTCCTGCCAGCAGAAAAACAGGGACCGGCATAAGAAATGCCAGCCCCTGACTATCGGCCGCATTGCTCCCTGCGCTGGCATTATCCAACAGGTTCCAGGGGTCTACGCCAACCAGCGGCGTACTCTCAGCCCTTACGAGCTCCCCCGCAATCAACGGCTATGAATTTTTGGCTCCGGCGGCCAAGCCGCCAGGGTTTTTATAGCCTCGGGCAGCGGACAAGGCAAGCGGCAAATTACCGGCAGGCGGGAAAGGCCTGTTGCCGGGGGTAGGTGCATATTGTCTCGGCCGCCTCGACGGTGATAGCTTGAGCCATCCAATAAGCCCCTCTCAACCGCTGCGCAACTCAGGAAACTTTGAAAAGTATGCAGGCCCACGGTCGTGAGCCAAATAACATCCTAGCGGCTTGAGAACGCAAAGGTCAGTGCAAGCAGGGAGGTAGTCATGAGAAAAACAAATAGTTTGCTCCTCGCATCGGTGCTCGGAATATTCATCCTTGCCCTGGCCCCGTCGGCCGGCGCCGGGCCGGTGCCGGACTGCTGCTCACCCCGCTACAACGACACCGTGATGAACTCCTACCGCCAGTTGCAATACAAGATGAGCATCTACGGCCAGCCGCCCGCCGCGGGCCAGGGCCTGCGCCTGGGCATCTACCAGGCTCAGGCCGCCTACGGCCCCGGAGCCACTGCTAAAAACATGCAGCGGCTGGAAAAGGCCGTAAAGGCGGCGGCCCGCTTCGGGGTGCAGTTGCTCTCCTTCCCGGAGCTTTACACCTCGGGCTACACCATGACCCCACAGCAGGCCCAGCAGGTGGCCCAGTTCCGGGACGGCCCGGTGGTGACCCAGAGCCGGAGCATCGCCCGCAAATACAAGATGGCCCTGATCGTGCCTTACGCCGAAAAGGCCAAGGGAGCAGGCGGCAAGCTGAAATACTACGACAGCATCGCCGCCATTGATGCCAAGGGCAATTTGATCGTCAGCTACCGGAAAACCCATCTTTGGGGCAAGGAGGAGCGGGCCAACTGGAGCTTTGGCAAAGAGCTCTGTCCGGTGTTTTTGATCAACGGCCTGCCCATGAGCCTGCTCAACTGCTATGAGTGCGAGTTCCCCGAGTTGAGTCGCATCCTGGCCCTCAAGGGTGCCAAGCTGATCGTGGGGCCCACTGCGGCCGACTGCTACGACACCGGACCGGACGGCAAGCGCTCGGCCCTGCCCTATCCCGACATCTCGCGCACCCTGATCCCGGCCTATGCCTATGCCAACAACATCTTCTTCGCCTACAGCAACCACTGCGGTTATGAGTCGCTCAAGGGGCACCAGTGGCACTACCGGGGCAACTCCATCATCGCCGGGCCCCACGGCGACATCATCGCCGCGGCCAACCACCAGCAGGATACCCTGCTGGTGGCTGACATCATCCCCGCTTTCTACGGGCCGACCCATCCGGAGAGCAACTACCTCAAGGACCGGCGTCCCCGCCTGTACCAGGAACTGGTGGCTCCCAAAGCCGGATTCCTGCCCGGGGGCTGGGTGTATCCCCAGTACCGGGGCGGCCGGGAGATCATCCCCCCGTCGGATAAGGGCAAATAGGGGTGCAGGCAGACGGCTGGGTTCGGTGGGCTATGAACAATGAGTGGAGGTGATTAGCACAGATAGGAGTTACGCAGAAATAAACTCTGGATGACTTAGGTAGTACTCAGGGCCGTAAAAAAAGGAATCACCACTCCATGATGCCTTTGCTCATGACCGCTGCCACCTGATCGCCCTCAGCGCCTCCGGAGACCTTATCCAGGTCAGTATCGGCCAGTTCCTGGTCCGGCTGGGACCTCAGCGCCTCCAGCCATTCCTCCCTGGAGAACTCAAACGGCCCGGCCGACTTGACGATCTCAAGTATTTCCTTTTCCGACTTCACAGCCGAAAGCCTTTGGGCGAGGTCCTTGTCGCGCTTCATCAACACCAAAAAAGCCTTGGCGCTTGCCAGAGACATGGCTGTCTCCCATCACTGAGTTAATCTTATATTAATGGTGACTCATGGCCGGGTGGCGCGCAAGAAGACGGGTGTCCGGCGGCTGGCCAGGAAACCCCCTGGCCCCGGGCGCTCGGCCCGGACGCAGGGGGATGGATTTTTTTGGCAAAAAACGCCCCATAGAGGGACGGTCAGGCGGCGCGGCTCAGTTGTCCAGGATCTTTGCCTTCTGCTCTTCGTATTGCTCTTTGGTGATGGCTCCGCTCTTATAGGCCTTTTGCAGGTCGATGAGTTGCTGCCCCTCGGACACGGTGGTGGTCTTGGTGTTCACGTCGGCGCCGCCACAGCCGCCCAGGGCCAGGCCAGAAGCCAACATGAGGATAAAGATCAAGCTGTAGAATTTTTTCATCCCAAAAAACCTTTCCTCCCGGTTAAAGCAGTTTCGGGCAAAATAGTTGTTTGCCATCGGTCCGGCCGTCCAGCTTGGCAGGACGCGGCTCCATCTAGAGCATAGTAGCCGGTTTTGTCTGCTCAGTCCACGATAACCACCCGCCCCGCAGTCTGGCTTTGCCAAGAAACAGGCATGATCTGATAGACAAACGTCTCGCCCCGCAGGTGTTCAACCATAATCCTACATGTCGGGTCTTTGCTCATAGTTTGACGAAAACGGTAGGTGGCGGTCTTTTTTGACTTGCTATTGGTGAACTTGATGGTGCAATCCTGGCCGTAAAGGGAGGTGATGCTGTTTAGGGTGAAGTTCTGCGAATTCACTTCGTTCACCTCAACGCCGAATATGCACTCCATGTCGCTCCGGGATGCGGTCCAAGAACTCTGCTCAGCATAGATTATTAGCTGGTTACAGTCGGCCGCCGCGATGGTGGGAAAGGCCAGGGCAATAATCACAAACAACGCAAATGGGGAAAGCTTGTTCATGGCTACTCATCCTTTCGATTAGTTCCCATATTACCCCGGCCCGAAAACCCTTTGCATCCTGGTGGTGAATGCAGGCCGGCATGACTACCCCTCCCATTTAGGGTGACTCTTATAACTATGCCCTAAAGCGACCCCCACGGTCTGCCTAAATTATAAAAAGGGCCAGCCGCTTTTGCGGCTAACCCTTGAAGATTCTTGGTGGAGCTGATCGGGATCGAACCGACGACCTCATGACTGCCAGTCATGCGCTCTCCCAGCTGAGCTACAGCCCCGAGTGCGGTAGTTTTTATCAGACCCGCCCCGGCTTGTCAATGGCTCCAACCACTTACGGCCCTCTCCCGGCCCCCGGCGCGGTTGACCGCTTGCCCGGAGCGTGGTACCTAAGGACAACCTATTGTGATCTGAAAGGAAAACGCCTTTGGCTGCCCGGGCCTTCAAAAAAGCCTTGATCGGCGACATCGGCTTGTGGGACCTCCTGGAGGAGACCCGGCCCCGGGGCAGCCTGCGGCAGTTGGTGCAGTCGCTGGATTATCTGCACATGAACAGCGCCCTGTTGGCCCCCTATGACAAGGATTACCCCCTGGTGGAATCCAGGGAGTTGGTGCCGCCTTTTGACGCCCCCCTCATCGAATACAAGCAGTTACCCGCCTTTTCCATGGTGGCCTTGGACCGGGAGCTGAGCTACCAGGACGAGGGCTTCCAGTACGACCAGATGCATCCCCGCGGCGGCGCCGGCGGTCGCACCGTAGCCGCCCTGAACCGCCAAACCTTACGCAACCGCCTGCCCCGCAACCTGGTGCCGCGCATGGAGCGGGCCCTGGGCCGGGGCGGGCCCTCGCCGGTCAGGCGCTATGTGCAACTGCTGCCTCTTTTGATGCAGATGGACCGGGGGCATGTCATCGCCCGCGACCCCAATGGCGTGTTTTTCCTGGCCGGGATCTTCGCCTCTTTTCCCTCGGACCTGGACGGCGAGATAAAACGCTTCGGACGGCAGGTGGGCAAGTTCGTCAAGGGCGACAACCAGCTTTATGCTGACAACCGTCTGTTCGTTTACACCTTTTTGATGGAGCAGCTGGGCTTCCCCATCTGCGGCGAGCGGCACACCTCGGCCGCCCTGTTCGCCCGCCGGCTCAGCCGGCGGCGGGAAAACTTCGTGGTGAAGGTATTGGGGCACAGCGACCGGGCCATCACCACCCTGACCAGCCACGGCTCCCGCCGCAACCTGCCCCGGGTGGAAAAGGCGGCCCTGTTGGCGGCCGGCGGCCTGTCCCAGGACGCCCAGCGCACCCTGCGCGAAGGCGGCTTTTTCGTTGATAAACGGCGCAAGGTGGTGCTGGTCAGGGTGCACTACACCCAACACGCCTATCATCCGGACAACGTGCTGGAGGACCGCGCCCTGTCGGTGTCGGCCCAGGAAGTCATCCACCCCGAAACCGGCGAGGCCCTGTCGGGCCTGGACGTTCTGGGGCTGGGACAGGACCGCATGCTGATGCTCAACGACATCGTACGCGGCGAGTTCTCCGGTTCAATTGTGTTCCAGGGCACCGAGCGGGTGGAGGGCACCGCCGACACCCCTAGCCGGCTCAAGTTCCTGGCCGCCTGGCTGAGAAAGAATCGCCACATCCTGGCCGACTACAGCCCGGAGCACTTTGAGCGTTGCGCGCGGGTGGTGTCCTCGTACCTGAACGAGCCCAAGCACCGGCGCGAGTTTCAGCGCAACCGTCAGACATACCAGCAGGTGCGCGAGGCCCTGAGAAGCCTGCGCGCCGCCCATCGCCTGCGCCTTTTGGAAAAGCTGGTCACCAACCGGGCCGACGCCTTTGGGCGGCAGCTGAAGCACGTGCAGATTCTGATCATCCTGGTGCACGTGGTCAGCCAGGAGGGCGAGGAGATGTTGGCCAAGCACCCCAGGCAGCTGCGCAAACTGCTGCACATTTGTGAAAAATACCTTAAAAACCCATACTTGCGCCGCCGCTACCTGAACAAACCGCCCACCAACACCATCGAACGCGAGGTGCGGGGCCACCACGCCATGCTCAGCAAATTGGTCCAGCGATTTCAAGACGAGCTGTGACGTTGACGTGGCCGCCCGCCGGAGCTAAACTTCTGCTACACCTATATCAGGAATGACATGACACCGCAGAGCGACATACCCCCGGCGGCTTCCGGCTCCCAACTGGTGGACGCCTTTGGCCGCCGCCTGCACTATCTGCGCCTGTCCATCACCGATCTGTGCAACCTGCGCTGTTTGTACTGCATGCCCGCCGGGGGGGTGGAAAAGCTGGAGCACAGCCAGGTACTCAGACTGGAAGAGCTGGCCCGGGTGGCCCGGGTGGCCGTGGCCCTGGGGGTGGATAAAATCCGCCTCACCGGCGGCGAGCCCCTTTTGCGGCGCGGCCTGGACCAGCTATTAGCCGAACTGAAGGCGATCTCGCCCCGGCCCGACCTGCGCTTGACCACCAACGGGCTGCTCTTGGAGGAAAAGCTTCCCCTCTTGATCGACAGCGGGGTTTCCACGGTGAACATCAGCCTGGATTCCCTGCAGCCGGAGACTTACGGCCGCATCACCGGCCTGGGGCCCGAGGGCGGCGAGCAGGCCCTGGCCGCCCTGTGGCGCGGGGTGGAGGCCGCCCTTAAAAGCGGCGCCCTGCAGGTCAAGCTGAACGTGGTGCTTTTGGGCGGGGTGAACGAAGAGGAGATCGTGGACTTCGCCAGCCTCACCCTGGACCAGCCCTTGGCGGTGCGCTTCATCGAATATATGCCCGTGGGCCGGCGCACCACCTTTGAACCCAAGCGCTTTTTACCCGCCGGCGAGGTCCTGGAACGGGTGGGCGAGATCGGGGCTTACGAGGACCTGCCCGCCCGCACCGGCGACGGGCCGGCCCAGCGCTACCGCCTGGCCGGGGCCCGGGGCGAGTTGGGCATCATCAGCGCCCTGAGCAGCCACTTCTGCGGCTCCTGCAACCGCATCAGGCTCTCCGCCGAAGGCCGCCTGGTGCCCTGTTTGTTTTCCGAGGCCTCGGTGGACTTACGGCCCATTATCCGCGGCGGCGCCGACGACGAGGAACTGGCCCAAGCCCTATTGCAGGCGGCGCACAACAAACCCCAGGGACACCACCAAGAGCCTGCCAACTTGCATTCCGCCGGCTGTCAGATGTCGCGCCTGGGGGGATGAGTGAGAGATGCCCTTTGACATCTTCAACAAGCTGGCCGAGGAGAAGATAAAAAAGGCCCAGGAGCGGGGCGACTTCGACGACCTGCCCGGCAAGGGCAGGCCCCTGGAATTGGAAGACGACTCCAATGTGCCTGATGACGTGCGCCTGGCCTACAAGGTGCTCAAAAACGCCGGCTACACTCCGCCCGAGTTGGACGTGAATAAAGAGATCATGCAGGTGGAGGACATACTTAAGGGTGCCCCGGACGAGGCCACCCGCTACAAGGCGCTGAAGCGGCTCAACTACCTGACCCTGAAGCTGTCCCACCTGCGGCCCCACTCGGGCATCTTCAAGGAAAACGACTACAGCGACCGGGTGGTGAACCGGTTGAGCAAACCGCCGGACAAAAAAGGCGAAAAGTAAAACCGCCGCCTCAACCCGCCTTTTCCAGGAAATCCAACAACAGCTGCAGCACCCGGCCCTGGGGATCCTCCATCCAGAGGTTGTGCGGCGCGGCGGGCAACACCTCCAGGCGGGCGCCCAAACGCCGGGCCAGTTTTTCATGACAGCTCAAGGGGAACAGGTAGTCCTTGCCGCCGGCGACGATCAGCCGGGGCCGGCGCCCGGCTTGGGGCCGGGCCTTGGCCAGGCCCAGGGCCATCTCCAGGGAGGCCCGGCCCGGCTCGGGCACCAGCTTGGCCAGAAGGGCCCGCACCTCATCCTGGGGCGTCTGGTCCAGGAAGAAGCGCCGGGCCATGTTCTGGTTTCGTATGGTCACCGGCCGGCCCAGCAGAGGCTTGGCCAGGTTCAGGGGGTAGTGCGTCAGCAGTTTCAGGAAACTGCCCAGGGGCAGCCCTCCGGCGGGCAGCGGCGCCAGCAAGACCCCGGGCACATCAGCCACCTCCCAGATCTTTTGCACCTGCCAGCCGCCCAGGGAATGCCCCACCAAGGCCGGGGAGGCTAACTGGCCCGCAGCCCGGGCCGAGAGCCGGGCATAGTCATTGATGCTGGTGGAGGCGGGCAGCGGCCAGGGATTGTCCCCGTGGCCGGGCTGCTCCACCAGGCTCACCCCATAGCCCGCGCTGGCCACGCCCGAGGCCAGATCCCCCCAACACCAGGCGCCGTGCCAGGCGCCGTGGATGAACAACACCTCCCGCCGAGCCTCATCCGGCGCCGGACCCAGGCGGGTTACTTTGGGCTGGGTTTCATCAAAGGGACGCGCCATGTTTCACCCCCTTGCAAAGCGTATCACCGAGGCCAGGGCAATGGAGGCGGTCTCGGCGCGCAAAATGGTGTGGGGCAGACCGCAGGGCACAAAGCCGGCTTGCCCGGCTTGGGCCGCTTCATCTTCAGAAAAACCGCCCTCCGGGCCGATCAGGGCCCAGACCTCATCCGCGGCAGGAGCGGCAACCAGGGCCTGGGCCAGGCTGAGGCCGGTCTCCTCTTCATAGAGCAGCAGGCGCAAGGCCGATGCCGGTGCTTGCTTAATGACCTCTTCAAAAGGCCCCGGCGCCAAAAACTGCGGCGCCCGGGCCGCGCCGCACTGCTTCAGGGCCTGCCCGGCCAGGCGCTGCCAGCGCTCCCGCTTGGCCGTGGCGTCCCGGGCCCTGGGCACCGAGCGGGCGCAGAGCATGGACCGCACCTGGTCCACGGCCAGCTCAGTCAACTTGACCGCCAGCAGGTCCATGGCCGGGGCCTTAAGCAGCCCGGGGCAGAGCACCAGGCGAGGCCGGGGTGGCTCCAAGGTCTCCACCCGCTCCACCCGGCAGACCGCGCCCTTCTTGTTCAGGCTTTGCAGCACCGCAAGCGCCCGGCGGCCCCTGCCGTCGATTAGCTGCACCTCATCGCCCGGCGACAGGCGCAGAACCTTTCGTGCGTGGGCCGCCTCCTCCGGGGGCAGCTGCACCAACTGGCCTTCCAGAGCGGCAGGCTCCACCAGAAAGCGGCGCGCGCTCACGTCATCACCAACGCGGCCCAGCCGGCCAGGGAGTCGCTTTCCAACAGAACCAGGCCCTGGGCCTCAAAGGCGGCCTGCACCTTGGCCGCCTGCTTGACCAGGAACCCGGAAAGCACCAACTGCCCTCCCCTGGCCAGGCTGCCGCTCAGGGGCGCGGCCAAGTCGATCAGGTCCTGGTCGGTGATGTTGGCCAGCACCAAGGGGAAGCTCTCCTTTAGTTCCGTCAGCGGCGTCATGGCGGCCTCTAGTCTATCCGCCAGGCCGTTCAGTCCGGCGTTGTATTGGCTGGCCTCCACGGCCAGGGGATCGATGTCAATGCCCAGAGCGCTTTGCGCTCCCAGCTTGAGGGCGGCCAGGGCCAGGATGCCCGAACCGCAGCCCACGTCCAGCACCCGGGCGGGCATTCCGTCCTCGTCGGCCAGGTGCTCACACACCCGGAGCACCAGTTGGGTGCTCTGATGCTGGCCGGTGCCAAAGGCCTGGCCCGGGTCGATGATCACCATCTCCTGCTCACCCCGGGGCTGGCCCAGCTCCCAGGGCGGGGCCACGATAATGCGGCGCGAGACCAGACGGGGGTGGAAGTGCTGCTTCCAGGCGGCTGACCAGTCCTCCGGTGGCAGTTCGGCAAAGGCCAGATCCACCTCCCCCTTAGGGCAGAACTCGACCAGTTGGGCCACGTAGGTCTCTATTTGTTCGCGGTGCCCGGCCAGGCCAGCGTCCTGGGTCAGATAGGCCCTGACCACCCGCAACTGGGGCCGCTGCTCATCTTCGCCCAACTGCACGCCCTGCCCGCTGAGGGCGGCCAGAAAGTCGGCGGCGGCCTCGGCCTGAGCCGGCGGCGCGCTCAGACGCACCTCGATCCAGACGGGCGCTTCTATGTCCGGAGGTGGCTTCAAATGCGTAACCCATTGCAAGGCTTAGCCGCCAAGGCTAAAATATCACGCTACATCACTATATGTGAGCCCCCAGCGAAAGGACAAGGCACCAGTGAACGTAGACAAACTGCTCGCCATGCTGGAACAGGTGGCCAGCGGCTCTTTGGAGCCCCGCCAGGCCCTGCAGCACCTCAAGAACTTCCCCTACGAGGACCTGGGCTTTGCCCGCGTGGACCACCACCGGGTGCTGAGGCGCGGTTTTCCCGAGGTCATCTACGGCCAGGGCAAGACCCCGGAACAGATCGGGCCCATCGCCCGGGCCCTGCACGAACAGGGCGCGGCGGTGCTGGTCACCCGGATGGAGGCGGACAAGGCACAGGCCGTACAGGAACAGTTTCCCGGGCTGGCATACCACGCCGACTGCCGCTGCCTCACTCTGCCCTCTCCGGAGCCGCCCAAAGCGGGCACCGGCGTAGTGGTGATCATCAGCGCCGGCACCAGCGATCAGCCGGTGGCCCGGGAGGCGGCTATCACCGCCGAGCTGATGGGCTCCCAGGTGGAAATGATCCTGGACGTGGGCGTCAGCGGCCTGCACCGCCTGCTGGACTCCCGCGAGACCCTGGAAAAGGCCTCGGCCTTCGTGGTGGTGGCCGGCATGGAGGGTGCGCTGCCCAGCGTGGTGGCCGGCCTAGTGGAGCGCCCGGTGGTGGCGGTGCCCACCAGCGTGGGCTACGGCACCGCCTTCGGCGGCCTGGCCGCCTTGCTGGGCATGCTCAACTCCTGCGCGCCGGGCCTCTCGGTGGTCAACATCGACAACGGCTTCGGCGGGGGCTACCTGGCCGGGCTCATCGACCATCTGGGGTGACCCATGAGAGCGGTGGTACAGCGAGTCAGCCGGGCCTCGGTGGAGGTGGAGGGCCGGACCGTGGGCGCCATCGGACCGGGCCTGATGGTGCTGTTGGGGGTGAGCCAGGACGACGGGCCGGAGCAGGCCGCCTGGCTGGCCAAAAAGATCGCCGGACTGCGCATATTTCCCGATGACGAGGATAAACTGAACCTTTCGCTGACCGACACCGGCGGCGAGGCGCTGGTGGTGAGCCAGTTCACCCTGTGGGGGGACTGCAAAAAGGGCAAGCGGCCCTCGTTCGTGCGCGCCGCCGGCGGAGAGGCGGCCGAGCCGCTGTACGAGGCATTCGTGGCAGAGTTGAAGAAGCTGGGCCTCACCGTGGCCACCGGCGTCTTCGGGGCCATGATGGACCTGCACCTGACCAACGCCGGGCCGGTGACCATCCTGGTGGACAGCGAGAAGACCTTCTAGCCCGAAAGGACCTGACATGAGCGAGAACAAGATCGACCTCAGCGCCTTCATCCCCGAGGGCTGGGAAGGCAAGCTGCCCCCCTGCATGATCCAGGTGGACACCGAGGGCAACATGTCCCATGAGGGCGCGCCCATGGTGCACCCGGGCATCATCGAGCTGATCTTCGAGTCGGTGCATTTGGAGGATGGCCACTACATCGTGCGCCTGGGCAAGCAGGCCTGCGAGCTGGAGGTGGCGGACACCTTTTTCGTGGTGGCCAGCGTGGACGTTGAAGGCGAGGGCATCAGCGTTACCCTGAACGACGGCAGCAGCGAGGCCCTGGATTTGGCCAGCCTGTACATCGGCAAGAACGACGTGATGTACTGCGCGGTCAAGGGCAGTGAGTTCCCGGCGCGATTCGTGCGCAAGGCATATTACCAGATGGCGGACATGGTGGAAGAGGCCGGGGAGGGGTTTGCGCTGGTGGTGGGGGACAAGCGGGTTCCCCTGCGGGTGGAAGTCTAAACGCTGGATAAAAATAAAGAGGTAATTAAATAAAGAAGGAGTCGCCTCAGCCTAACCTCATCCTTTGGGTAGCCCGGACAGCTTGCTGTCCGGGTGCCGCCCCCACTTGGTATCACAGCGGCGGTCTGACTGCTTCCCCCTTACCAACCTCTTATTCTTACGGCAAAAAGCCGTGCTTAAACCTCTTGCCGCTACGCGGCCCGGACAAAATTTGTCCGGATTACCCAAGAATTAAGAAAGAGGTTTGTAAAAAAGGGATCAACAGACCAAAAACTGGTGAACGGTGGAAAAGACCTGTCAATGGTTCCATCGTGCCGGTTCGCCATCCAATTGCGAAAAATCAAATCGGGTGGCACCTGACGACTCGCTGTCCGAGTGCCGCAGGCACAAGCGGTTAGGTAACCCGGCCCT
>JANQFN010000056.1 GCA_028277825.1 Desulfarculaceae bacterium | reverse complement strand
GCACAGACAACTGGTTGTCTGTGTTGCGCAGCAACAAGAGGTCGCAGCCGAGCGTTTAGACCTTCACCCCGATACTTTTTCCACGCAGGTACCCGCCGCCGAACTGTATTTGCTCTCCTGGGCCGCCTCTACTTTACCAACCTGGGCCAACAAACCTCTTGTCGTCTGCGGCGACCCGGACAATGAATCTTCCGGGCTGGCCGGGAAGAAGAAATATCAGCGGGTGTTAGACCTTATTGGCCTGATGCTTCAGCGGCTCGCCCCGCTTGAGGCGCTCGATGTTGTCGGCCACCTCTTGGCCCAACTGGGCGAAGGACTGGGCGGTCACCCCACCGGTGTGGGGCATGGCCACCACCTTGGGGTGGGCCAACAGAGGATTGGCCGGGTCCACCGGCTCGCTGGCGAAAACGTCCAGGCCGGCCCCGGCCAGATGCCCGGCGTCCAGGGCGGCCAAGAGGTCGGGCTCCTTGATCACCGCGCCGCGGCCCACGTTGATGAGCACCGCGCCGGGCTTCATGCCGGCCAGCAGGGCTTCATCGAACAGGCCCAGGGTTTGGGGGGTGGCGATCAGGGCCAACACCACGAAGTCGGCCTCCCCCAACATGGCCGGCAGGTCATCCGGCCCGCCCAGGCGCTCCAGGCCCAACTGGGCGGCCAGCTCCGGCTGGGGCGTGGCCTTGACGGCGCTGACCTTCATGCCCAGGGCCTTGAGGCGCCAGGCCACCGCCCGGCCCACCTTGCCCAATCCCACCACCAGCGCACTTTCGCCCATCAGGGCCCGGCCCAGGGGCGCGCCCCAGGGTCCCTGTTTAAGGTGCGCCTGGGCCTCCTGGTAGCGCCGGGCCAGGGCCAGCATCAAAAATACGGCCTGCTCGGCGGTGCCCTCGGCGTTGAACACCCCCACGTCGGCCGGCACGTTGCACACCGGGATGCCCTGGGCCGTGGCCGCGGCCAGGTCCACCCCTTCCAGGCCCACCCCGTACTGCTGGATCAGGCGCAGGCTGGAACTCTGGATCACATCGGCCCCGGCCCGGGCCATGGTGGGCACCAGAACGTCGGCCTCTTGGCAGGCGGCAACCAGGTCCGCGTCCGGACAGGGCCCGATGTCGTCATGGGGCAAGAGCTTGGTCAGGATGCGATTCATGTCCGGGAAGTTAAGGCTGCCGATCACCACGCGCATTACATCACCCCCGTCTCAATCCAGCTTGCAGCTTTCCACGCAAAAGGACTCCGCCTCGATAAACACCTTTTTCACCCGGGGAAAGCCCTTCTTGATCTGCCGGTCCAGGCTGGCGATTAATTTTTCGGCCTGGCCCACGCTGATGCCGTCGGCCAAATCCACCCCCACGTTGACCAGGATGTAGTCCGGCCCCATGTGCACCGTCAGGACCTCGTTGACGTGCTCCACCTGCGGCATCTGGTACAAGAGCTTTCTGATGCCGTCGCGCACCCCTTTTTCGGCGGACTCGCCGATCAACAGGCCCTTGGTCTCATAGGCCAGCCAGATGGCGGTGCCGGCCAATAAGAGGCCGATGGCCACCGAGGCCGCCCCGTCGAAATAGGGATTGTCCAGCAGCTGGCCCAAGAGCAGGCCCACAAAGGCCAGGATCAGGCCCAGCATGGCCGCCGAGTCCTCGAACAGCACCACGAAAAAGGTGGGGTCCTTGCCTCCCCGCACCGCCTGCATGTAACCCTTGGCGCCCTTGGCCTTGTTGAACTCCTTGAAAGCCAGATACCAGGCCACCCCCTCAAACACCATGGCCGCGCCCAAGACTATGTAGTTGATGTGGACGTCGGCCACCGGTTGGGGATTGATCAGGTGCAGAATGCCCTCGTAGATGGACAGGCCGGACCCCACCGCGAAGATGAGGATGGCCACGATGAAGCTCCAGAAGTAGATCTCCTTGCCGTGGCCAAAGGGGAACTCCTCGTCCGGCGGCCTCGCCGCCCGCTTGAGGCCGTGGAGCAACAACACCTGGTTGCCGGTGTCCACCAGGGAGTGGATACCCTCGGAGATCATGGCCGAGGAGCCCGTGAAGGCGGCGGCTACGAACTTGGTGATGGCGATAAGGCCGTTGCCGGCCAGGGCGGCGAAGATGACCAGCTTGCGGGAGTGGGCCATGGTTCTAACTCGCTAGAAGCCCAGGGACTCCAACAGGGCGTCCACCTCTTTGGCGTCGGCCAGGGGCGCTTGGTCATCGCCCGAGCCGGGCGGGGTAACCGCCTCCAGGGCCTGACGCACCTTGCGCTGGGCGATCTGCTCGGCCTCATAGCCGTTGAGCCCGGGCTCCTTTTGCTTGCCCTCCAGCTTGGCGCTCATGCTCACCAGGGTGACCAGCATCTGCAACTGCAGATCGCCCAACAGGCGCAGCATCTGGCGTTCGTGGCGGCCGCCTTCGGCCTGGCCCATGCCCCCCACCATGTCCTCCAGACCCTGCAGGCTGCGCTCCAGATTGCCCAACTGCTGCACCTGGGCCAGATCCTCTTCCGGTTCCTGGGCGGCCTTGATCAGCTCGGCTGATATGGCTGGGGCGGCGGCGGGCTCGTCCGAGGCCACCTGTTCCAACAGCTTGACCACCCGTTTGATCACCTGCGGCGATGGCCCGGCCTGGCCGCCCCCGGCCAAAACCGGCGCGGGCAGCCTCAGTTCCAGATCCGGGAATATCTGAGGGGCGGTGCCCTGCATCTTGGTCAGGATCTGCTTATAGCGCGGGGTGGCGGTGGCCCCCTCCAAGGCGGCCAGCACCTCTTCCAGGGGCAGGTGCATCTCACCGGATTTCACCGGGGAGACCGCGGCCAGGGGATTCAGCGCGGCGCTGAGCGCGGTTGGCTCAAAGGCGGCCGCGTCGTCCCACATGGCCCGGATATGCTTTCTTACCGTGGGGTTGGAGCAGTGTTCATACACCGCCTCCAACACCCGGTCCAGATCGAAGCCATACTCGGCCGGTCCGGCGCTGCCGCCCGCCTCCTGCAATTCCTTGGCCAGGGCCTGGGCCCTGGGGGCCAGGGGGTTTGGGGCCGGGGCCGGGTTGGCGGCCGCCTCGGCAAGGGCCGAGGCCAGCTGGCGCCGTCCCGCCGCCGCCTGGCGTTGGGCCTCTTCGGTCCGGCGCAGGTCAGCCACCATCTCCCGGGCCCGTTTGAGGTTCCGGTTCATCTCCTTGGCCAGATCGCTCAGGCCGCCGCCCTCGCCGCCGGCCTCCCGCGCCCGGGCCAGCTTGGCCAGAGAGGACGACAGCCGCCGGGTGAGGCTACCCACCTCGCGGAAGATTTCGTGGCTCAACTCGCCGTAGAATTCATCGGAGCGACGCCCCGGAGAGGGCTCGGCCGCCGGGGGCAGCAGGCCCCGGGCCCCGCCCTGCTCCACCTGCGCCGGTTCCGGCTGGGCGATCTCCGGCTGGGGGAAGCCGGGCAGGGTGGGCTGGCCGCCGGCCGGGGGCAGCACCTGGGCCCCCTCCCCCAGGGCGGTCACCGCCACCTGGTACAGGGCCTTTTCGGTGCGGATGGTCATCACCCCGCCCTTGAATTCTAATACTATGTCCGGGGCTTCGTCCTGAGCCATGATTTTCGCTCGAGTCTCTCCTTAGACCTTGGGTTGCCTCTTGCCCGGGGGCCCCTGATAGCGGTCCCGTTCGGAGAACAGGCAACCGCAGTACTGCTGGCGGTACAGCCCCGCCTCCTGGGAGCGCTGCACACCTTGCTGCCACAGGGGGCGCCAGTCCCGGTACAGAAAATCCACCCCCCGCTGGGCCCCGGCCGCCGCGCCCAACTCCTGGATCAGCCGGTGCTTCTGGCGCACCGAGAACAAGAGGCTGGAGCCGAAGGCGTCAAAGCCGCCCTTGTGGGCCACCTGGGCGCTACGCATCAGCCGCTGATGCAGGCACAGTGAGCAGCGCTGGCCCTCGCGGAAGGCCACCATCTGCATCCAGGTCTCGGGGTCGTACTCATCGGCCACGATGAGCTTGATCTCCTCGCCGTCGGCCCACTGGCGCACGGTCTCCAGCCGGCGCTGGTTCTCTTGATAGGGCTGGATGTTGGGGTTGTAAAACAGACCCCAGACCTCGTGCCCCTCCGCCCGCAAGGACTCCAGCGGCATTATAGCGCAGGGCGCGCAGCATATGTGCAGCAAAACCCGCATGATAAAAGCCTGGCTTGAATATAGGCCAAAACCCGGGCCTCTGCCAGGGGTTTTGTGGCCCGGACCAGGTAACGCCGAGAGGCCCCGGCAAAAAAATAGCGCCCTCCCCTTCTCGTTGTCCGGGGAAGGCGCCTACTGGTTCCGGGCTGTCAAGCCGCGCGGGACCTAATGGATTTTTCAGAAGTTGAACACCTTGCCTTCAGCCATCAAATCGATGGGTGCGCCTTCCAGCATCATATTGGGGGCAAACTTGGCCTCGTCAACCTGACGGGCGTGGGCGCAGGGGGGTCAGACCGAGACGGTTATCTCGTTTTCCACCAGATAGGGAAAATAATCATCCGGGCAGTCTCCGGTTTTGGTCACTTGTCTGAAATCTCGGGTGACATCGGCCCACAAAACGCCGTCTTCAAAAAGAAATACGTTTACCTGGTGTCCCTTTTCGTGGGTCTTGGCGGCGAACTGGAAACATCTGGCCGCCAGGTTGACGTCGTCTTTACTGAGTGTGTATACGAAACTGGCCACCTTGACCTCCTTGTGGAGCGATGCCGGGGCATCATGGTTCTGGATGCATCTGGCCGGGTCTTTTTCGCTGCTGCGCCTGGCGGCGCCCCGGCCGGGTGCCGCCCCTGCAATAAACATATAAATATATATTTATATGAAACGCCTCCTAAGTCAATCGCAAATTGCGCAAATAGGACTTGGGCGCGGTACCGCCGAATGGAGATCAGGGTGGTCAGACAGGCGAGCTACTTGCGGTAGTCATACACCCCCTGGCCGGTCTTCTTGCCCAGGCGGCCGGCCCCCACCAGCTTGACCAAAAGCGGCGCCGGCCGGTACTTTTCGCCCAATTCGCGGTGAAAGGTCTGCATGCAGGCCAGCAGGATGTCCAGGCCGAAAGCGTCGGCCGCGGCCAGGGGTCCCAGGGGAAAGGCCAGGCCCCGAACCGCCGCACGGTCGATTTCCTCCGGCGTGGCCAAGCCAGCCTCCAAAGCGAAAAAGGCCTCATTGACCAGGGGCAAATAGAGCCTATTGATCACGAAGCCGGGTGAGTCGGCCACGGTCACGGTCTCCTTGCCGCAGGCCGCCAGCACCTCCACCAGGGCGGCGTGGGTCTCATCCGAGGTCTCCACCCCGCGCACCACCTCCACCAGCGGGGTCAGGGCCGCTGGGATCAGGAAGTGGGCGCCGATGCACTGCTCCGGCCGTTCCGTGGCCGCGGCCAGTTCGCTGACCCACAAGGTGGAGGTGTTGCTGGCCAGGATGGCGGGCTCCGGGGCCAACTGGTCCAGGCGGGCGAAGACCTCTTTTTTGACAGCCATGTCCTCGAACACCGCCTCCAGGACCAGGCCGGCCCCGGCCACGCCCGAGGATAGGTCTTCGGTCGGCTCCAGCCGGGCCAGAGTCCGCACGGCCTGGCCGGGCTCCAGCTTGCCCTTGGCCTCCAGCTTTTTCAGGAAGGCCTCGATGCTTCGCGTGCCCCGCTCAAGGGCATCGGGATCGGCGTCCACCAGGCCGGTGGCCAAGCCGGCCCGGGCGAAGACGATGGCGATTTGGGAGCCCATGGTGCCCGCGCCCACCACGCAGACCTTGTTTATGGCGCTGCCGGTCATGTCTCACCCCCTGCTTTGCGGTTTGGTCGGTTATGGGGAGGCGTTTAGGGGGAAATGTAGAATATTTGGGGGGTGGT
>JANQFN010000632.1 GCA_028277825.1 Desulfarculaceae bacterium | reverse complement strand
GCTGCGGGCTCTACGGCATGTGCCTGCAGGTGGTGGTGGCCCGGCGCTGGCCCTCCTTCAGCTGCCAGCCCTGCTCCCTGTGGCCCCAGCGTAGGCGGCAGTTGGCCTCCGGCCAGCCAGGCGTGGTCTTGGCCCTGCCCGGCGCCTGATCCTTAAAGCAATTCAGAAAAGCAAGAAGATGAAGAGGCAGGTAAAAAAGCCTCGTAGGCGGGGAGTCCGCGATGCGGCGTCATCGTCCACCCCAGACAGGCTAGGGTGAAGCGCAAACATAATAAGTGGCGGTTAGGCCCTGCCATTGGCCTGCCCGCCCAATCCAGCGCAGTCAACGGTTCTAAAGCATTGCATCAGTCATTGAGGATGCGCGGTCGCTAATAAATGCTGGCTGGGGGTGATTCGGCGAAACCCTATAAATGCGCGAGCTGGTCTACCGGCTTTTTCCTTACCAAACTTCTTAATTCTTTTCTTTTCTTAAAGAGTGGCTTCTAGAGGCCGGCGGCTGTTCCTCCTCCGAATCCGGCTCCAGGTGGCCCCGGTCGCGCTCCAGCTTGTAGAGCAGGGTGTAGATGCGGTCGCGCCAGAAGTACACCGGCAAGATAAAGGCCACGCTGATGGCGCCCAGCACCAAAAAGCTCCAGTAGCGGCCCTGATAGATCAGGGCGCCCTGCAGGCTGAGCATCAAAGTGCCCGGGATGCGCCCAATGGAGGAGACCACCAAAAAGATGCGCCAGCTCATGGGCGATAGGCCCAGCACATAGCACAAATAGTCCTTGGGGAAGCCGGGGATCACGAAGAAGATGAAGCTGGCGATCACGCCCTGGCGTTCCATGAGAAAGGCGATCTTGGACAGATACGTGGGCGGGATCAGGCGTTCGATGAGCCCCTTGCCCAACAGGCGGGCCAAAAAGAAATTGATCCAGGAGCCCACCGACAGGCCGACCGTGGAGTACAAGAGGGAGGCCCACCAGCCAAAGACATAACCGCCGGCCGCACCCACCAGCTCACCGGGGATGGGCGAAAACAGCACCTGGAATATTTGAAAGATGATAAAGACCACCGGCGCCCAGACCCCGTAGGATTCGATGCGCCGGCGGAAGGCCTCTTTGTCCTGCAACAGCTCCCAGACTTCCAGGGTGTAGGCCCACAGCGGCTCCCAGAAGATCCACACCGCCAGGCCCAAGGCCACCAGACCGCCTATGCTGATCCACAGCGTGCCCACCGAGGACTTCTTGCCCTCCGGCTGTTGTTGGGGGACCGATTCCGGTTGGCTGGAGGGTGGTTGGCTCACGCCCGCTCCTGAATGAAGAACATCATGCCAGGTTAATTATCAATAAAGGACCGCGTTCACAAGGGCGTGACCCAAAAGACACCTGGCGGAAGGAGTCGGCGGGCAGATCGCAGGGGCTCATGGGCGGGTCAGTCGCCGGCCACCAGTGCCAACGCCTGGGCCAGGTCCAGGGTGCCTTCGTAGATGGCCCGGCCAGTGATAAAGCCGGCCAAGCCCAAAGGGGCCATTTCCATAAGGCGCTTGACGTCTTCGAGGTCATGCACCCCGCCGGCGGCGATCACCGGCACCGAAACCGCCGAGCAGAGCCGGCCGGTGGATTCCAGGTTGGGGCCGCTGTGCATGCCGTCGCGGGCGATGTCGGTGAAGATGATGGCCGCCACCTCGGGCAGGTCGTAGCGCCGGGCCAGTTCCAGAAAGGGGATCTGGCTGGTTTCGGTCCAGCCGGCGGTGGCCACCAGGCCGTCGCGGGCGTCGATGCCCACCACCACCCGGCCGGGATGCTTGCGGGCCATGTCCAACACGGTGTCGGGCTCGGTGGCCGCCAGGGTGCCCAGGATGACCCGGTCCACCCCCAGGGCCAGGGTGTCTTTGAGCCCCGCCGGGTCGCGCACCCCGCCGCCCAGTTGCACCGGTATGTCCAGGGCCCGGCAAATGCCGGCGATCACCGCGGCGTTGGCCGGCCGGCCGCCCACGGCGCCGTCCAGATCCACCACATGCAAACGCCCGGCGCCCATGTCCTGCCACTGGCGGGCCATGGCCACCGGGTCGTCGGAAAAGATGGTCTCGTCGTCCATGCGGCCCTGGCGCAGTCTCACGCAACGGCCGCCCTTGAGGTCTACGGCTGGAATGGCCTCCAAGGTGTTACTCTTTCTTCAAGCCGGGCTCTTTCCAGGGGAAGCTGGCCAGCAGTTTTTGCACTCCGATGGCGCCCAGTTCCTGGGCGGTGTACCAGCGCATGCCGTGTTTCATGAACTGTTCGATCTTCAAAAAGTTCTGGGCCAGGTTTTCCTGCTTTTCCTCAAAGGAGTCGCGCCAGATGATGGCGCCGTCTCTGGTGCGCACCACCGACAGATCAAAGGACACCGCCGCCGGCTCCTCGGCGGCATAGGGGCCGCCCACGCGCTGCTGGAAGCGGTAGACAAAGCCCACCATCACCGCGTCGGCCTTGAGCTTGCGGCCAGTGGCCATAATCTCCTGCATCATGGTGTCTTCTAAGTCGCGGCCCACCAGGTCTTTGTAGACCAGCCCGGTTTGGGGAGCGGGCACCAGGGGGATGCGGCTCACGCTGGGCAAATAGCGGGCCAGGGCGTCGTCCAAGGAGCGGGCGGCGCC
>JANQFN010000615.1 GCA_028277825.1 Desulfarculaceae bacterium | reverse complement strand
GTGGGGAAGAGGGTCATGCGCGCGCCGTCCGGCCGTTCGCCGTTCATGTACTTGCCGGTCAAGGCCCCGGCGGCGATGGGCGCATAGGCCAGGAGGCCGTCTGCAGGCGGGTGATCTGCATCAGATGGAAGGGGCAGAAGGCGAAGAAAAAGCCGGCCAGCAGCGCGGCCCAAAAATCGCCGGTGAGCCGCTTGACCAGCAGATACACCCCCAGGCCCGACAGGGGGAAGCTGATTAACAGCACCAGGTTGTGGGCCAGGATGGGGTTGCCGGTCAACACCAGCACCGGCGCGGCCATGATGGCCTGCACGATCAAGTGCTCGGAAAAGGCCAGGCTGTTTGCCGTGGGCCAGAAGATATTGGCCTGGAACAAGCTCAGGGGGTCAGTGGTCAGGGCCTGCCAGTCCCAGGCCAGGGCCCAGATGTTCAAGAAGGTGTCGCCGGGGTCGTAGACGTGGCTGGACAGGTGCAGGCTCAGGGGGCTGAGCCAGATCAGGCTCAGGCCGCTGTAGAGGGCGAAGACCGCCAAGCCCAGCCAAAAGCCGTGCCGCGTCCGTCCATTTGCGCCTTGTCCGATGACCTCTTGCACGCGCCGCTCCCCTTGAGACAGGGACTATTATGCGTCAAGACGGCTGAAAAGGCCAATGGCGCCCCTGGCCCCGGCTGCCAGCATGTGCTATGACAGGACCAGCCCTTAACTCGTGCGGAGAGCGCTCATGAAGCTGGTTTGGATTGCCCTGCTGATGATTTGCCTGCTGGCCGCGCCCGGCCCGGCCTGGGCCGGGGACCAGTTCGGCGACGCCGGCCTGATGGGGGTGGTGATCGACAAGGACAAGCGCCCCATGAAGGGCGCGGTGGTGGCGGCCAGCCGCCTTGACGGCAGCCTCAAGGTGGAGGTGATCGCCGACTTCAAGGGAACCTATCTCATCACCGATCTGCCGGCGGGCAAATACAAGGTGCACGCCAGCCTGGATGGTCACGGATCGGTCACACAGAACGTCTCCCTAGCCGGCGGCAAAAAGACCACCCTGGTCTTGATGCTGCCCAGCGAGGAAGAACGCGAGGGGGTGGACCGGGATTACCAGCCCACGCCCTCGGGCATAGGCATGATCGGCAACTAGGCCTGCCGCCGGCCGATGGTTCAGCTCTAACCCACCAGGGGCCGCACTTCGTCAACGCTGAACACCACGGCGGCCTGGATCATGTTGGCCGCCTCGGGCCCGGCCTGGGCGTCGATGGCCTGGCGCACCGCGTCCAGCACCGGCCCTTCCCGCTGGATCTCCTTGACCGTCAGATAGAGCCGCCAGCCCGGAGTGGTGAACACCACCGGCGACTTCTCCACCGCCAAAAAGGCGGCCTGGGGATTGGCCTCCAGGTTGGCCAGGGTGCGGTTGTTGCCCAGGCCCATGGTCAGGTTGCCCTCCACGTCCAGGCGCGGGCTGCCGAAATAGGCCACGTCGGGCAGACCCGAGGCGTCGGCCGTGGCCAACACCCCCATACGGCCCGGCTGGTTAACCGCGTCCACAAAGTCTTGCTCAAAGCGCGCCATGACATTTCCTCCAGATGTAATTTAAGCAGTGGTTTTTGATTTGCTTATTTTTTATTGTGCCACGTCCAGCCTCTTGTCGCAGTAACAGAGACTACAATGCTGGCGCTGGGAGCTTGGCGGCGTCTCTGCTATGCTGTGGGCCATGCAGATCGACCTGAGCCATATCCTGGTGGTGCTGGTCAGGCCCCGCTTCCCGGAGAACATCGGCGCCGCCGCCCGGGTGGTGGCCAACATGGGCCTGGGCGGCCTGAGGGTGGTAGAGCCCCTGCGCCTGTGGGAAGAGCCCATGCGCCGCCTGGCCTCCAGCCAGGGCCTGGGGGTGCTGGATGATATGGGCGTGTACCACACCCTGGAAGAGTCCCTGGCCGACACCGTGGGTGCGGCCGCCACCACCGCCCGGGTGGGCTACAAGCGGGGCCGCCTGTTGGAACCGCGCCAGGCCGCGCCGGAGGTGCTGGCCTGGGCCGATGAGGGCCAGGCGGCGTTGGTGTTCGGGCCCGAAGACCGGGGCCTGACCACCGCCGAGCTGGACCGCTGCCAACTGGGGGTGTGCATACCCACCGCCGAGGCCTCCAGCCTGAACCTGGCCCAGGCGGTGATGGTCCTGGCCTATGAGATGCGCCTGGCCGCTTTGGAAGAGGCCGGGCCCCGGGCCACGGGGCCCCAACCGGCCAGCCATGCCGAGGTGGACGGCCTCAAGGAACACTTGATGCAGGCCCTGGTGGCCATCGGCACCCTGCCCGCCGACAACCCGGAGCATTTTTTTAGGCCCATGAAGAACGGCATCGAGCGGGCCAGGCTGTCCAGCCGCGAGGTGCGGGCTTTGCGCGGCATCGCCCGCCAGGTGCTCTGGCTGGCCGGGCAGATACCCCGCGAAGACGGCTAGGAACCCGTATCCTCCATGTCTCATCCCGGCAAAGCAGCCAGTTCCAGCCTGCCCGTAAGCGCGGTGCTGATCTTGGGCCTGCTCTGCTTTTTGTGGGGCGCCAACGCGGTGGCCATCAAATTCAGCAACCAGGGCGTGCCGCCGCTCATGGCCGCGGCCCTGCGTTCGTTGGTGGCCGGTCTGTTGGTTTGGGCCTATGCCCGCCTCACGGGACGCCGGGTGGCCTTCCCCCAGGGGCAGCAGCGCCACGCCGTGGCCATTGGCGTATTGTTCGGCCTGGAGTTTGTCTTTGTGTTCTGGGGCCTGGTCTACACCCCGGTTTCGCGCTCGCTCATCTTTCTCTACACCAATGCCTTTTGGGTGGCCCTGGGCGCCCACTTCATCTTGAAGGGCGACCGCCTGACTCCAGCCAAAATCGTCGGATTGCTGCTGGCCTTCGGCGGGGTGGTGGTGGTGTTCGGCACCCGCTCGCCGAAGCTGCCCCCGCTCTATTGGGTGGGGGACTTGATGGAGTTGGCCGGGGCCATTTTCTGGGCGGCCACCACCCTGTACATCAAGCACACCACCCAAAAGGTGACCCTGGATCACTATCAAACCCTGTTCGCCCAACTCATCTGGTCCTTTCCCCTCTTGGCCCTGTGTTCGCTGGCCTTGGAGATGCCCGCGGACATCAACCTCACCCCAATGGTGCTGGCCTCACTGTTTTATCAAAGCGTGATAGTGGCCTTTGTCTCCTTCCTGGCCTGGTTCTGGCTGATGCACCGGCACACGGTCAGCCGCCTGGCGGCCTTCACCTTCATGACCCCGCTGTTCGGGGTGATTCTGGGCGGGCTGGTCTTTGACGAGCCCATCACCTTGTTGATCTGGGTGGGCCTGGCCTTGGTGGGCGGGGGGCTGTATTTGGTGAATCGTTAGCCCAGAGAACCTTTTAAATTTTTTGGCAGCCAGGGAACGGGAGCCGGCGGTTCCTGTAGAATAAGCAAAGTTGCCCGCAGGCCACCCACCCTGAACAATCAGCGCCCTTCATTTTGTTAAAAGGGAAATTGTCATTGCGAGGAGCGGTTCACCAACCGCGACGAAGCAATCTCTGTTGGGAGTGCAAGCCAGCGTTGAACCGACCCGGCCAGGCTATCAGTTGAGGGCTTGGAATCCATCCGTACGACCTTCAGAAAGGATGGTAAAAGCAAAGCTGGTTTTTCGTTACCGGCGGTGACCCTTACCCAACTCTCTCGCCCTTGGCGAGGGCAGTGGCCTGAAACCTCTTACCTGGTGAATCGCTAGCTAAAATAAGCTTTATTGTGCGGCCAGCCTTGGTTACTGGTACCCGTGATAGAAGAATTAGGTAAAGGAAGGGGTTTTGGGTAGGTGCGGGAACAGTCCCTCGTGCGGGGCCTCCCACATTTGACTTAACCTGGGCCTGCGACCTCCGGTGCCTGCGGCACCCGGACAATGAATTGTCCGGGCTGGCCGGGGAAGAAAAAAGAGTTATTTAAGGATAAGGGATTGGTAGTAAGAGGCGCTGGCGCTGGGGGGCTGCCTACAGTCCCGGTCCCGGCGTTAGGGTTAAGGGTGCGATAAGATCAACGGTCAGATAATTTCCCTTTCAGCCCGGAATCACGAAAAGACAATCAGTGAATTCTCAATCACGAGTCCTGGCCGTGAAAACTTTTCCTTTATTACCGGCTTCTTAATTCTTCCTCTGGCCGCCTAATCTTCGTCACCCCTTGATCACCGCCAGGGGCCGGGTCCTGACCACCTTGCGGGCGATGCCCGCCCCGTGCATCACCTCCACCACCTGGCTGACGTCCTTGTAGGCCTCGGGCATCTCCTCGGCCAGGGTCTTGCCCGAGCGCGCCCGCACCAGCACCTGGGCCGAGGCCAACTCGGCCCTTAGGTCCCTGCCCTTGGCCAGCTTCTTGGCCTTGGTCCGCGACAGCCTGCGGCCGGCGCCGTGGGCGGCCGAGGCGAAGGTCTCGGCCATGGCCCGGGCGGTGCCCTTTAGCACGTAGCTGGCCGTGCCCATATCGCCGGGTACCAGCACCGGCTGGCCCACCGCCCCGTAGCGGCTGGGCAGCTCGGCATGCCCCGGCCCCAGGGCCCGGGTGGCGCCCTTCCTGTGCACGATCAGTTCCCGGGCCTTGCCCTGCCACTGGTGCACCTCGCGCTTGGCCACGTTGTGGGCCACGTCATACACCAGGCCCAGGCCCAGGTCCGCGGGCCCCAGGCCCAGAACCCGGCCCAGGATATCGCGGCAGTCCTGGCTGAGTAACTGGCGGTTGTTGAAGGCGAAGTTGGCCGCCGCCGCCATGGCGGCCAGATAGTCGCGGCCCACCGGGCTGTCCGGAGGGGCGGCCACCAGTTGGCGGTCCGCCGGGCGCAGGGCGTCCTTGTCCCTGGCCAGGCGTTTCAGGTAGTCGTCGCAGACCTGGTGGCCCAGGCCCCGGGAACCGGAGTGGATCCAGAGCACCAGCATGCCCTGGGCCAGGCCAAAGGTCTGGGCCGCGGCCGGGTCGAAGACCTCATCCACCCGGGCCAGTTCGATGAAATGATTGCCCGCCCCCAGGCTGCCCGCCTGGCCGCTGCCCCGCTTGTGCGCCCGCTGGCTCACCGCCGCCGGGTCCGCGCCCGGGATGGCCCCACCGGCCTCGCAGAACTCCAGGTCACTCGGGGTGCCTTGACCCCGCTCCACCGCCCAGGCCGCGCCCCGGGTCATTACCCGGCCCAGTTCCTTGGAATCCAGGCGCGAGGCGCTCCCTTTGCCCACCCCGGCGGGAACCCCAACGGCCAAGGCGTCGGCCAGCTTGGCCAGGCGCTTGGCGCCGATATCGTCAGCCGCCAGCTTGGAGCGCAGCAGGCGCACCCCACAATTGATGTCATAGCCCACCCCGCCGGGGGAGACCACGCCTTTATCGGGATCAAAGGCGCCCACCCCGCCGATGGGGAAGCCGTAGCCCTGGTGGGCATCGGGCATGGCCAGGGCCGGACCCACGATACCGGGCAGGCCCGCCACCCCGGCCAGTTGTTGGAGCGTGCCGTCTTTGAGCAGGGAGGCCAACAAATCGCGGTCAGCATAGACCACTCCGTCTGTGACCATGTCCCCGGACTGAGGCAGCCTCCAGCGGAAGTCGTCGATTTTTTGCAGGTCGGGCATGTTGTTTGGCCCGTTTTATGTTGACGATGGGCTTGTTACTCAATGATAGCAGGATTGGCAGCTTGTGGGCTGTTTGCCAAATGAAAAAGGAAAGATTGGCTG
>JANQFN010000605.1 GCA_028277825.1 Desulfarculaceae bacterium | reverse complement strand
ACCGTAATCCCGAGCGGTTCGCTCATGGTCCTGCTCCCCTATATATCTATAATTTTACTACAGACCAATTCTGCCAGTCCCGGCTGCCCGGGGCAAGGGTGCTCAGGGATTCCTCGCAGGATCATGAGGCCGATACAGGGAATGGCCGCTAGTTCGGCAAAGCTTGGGGATCAGGATTTTCTTTCGCATTACGACCGGGCCGAGGGACGTCGCGGTCTGCAGGCCTGTTCACCGGCAGGAAAAGGCGCTTATCGGCTGCGTGGCCAGCCCGGCGGCTCCAAGGGCAAGAAGCTGAAAAAAGTTTCGCTTCGCCATTGACAAGCACCTCGCATGCCGGCAGCGCTAGGCACCCGAGTGCGTCGGCGAGGCGCGATGCCGCAGTGATTTGACGACCGAGACGTATGGAGCAATACGTCGAGGGGGGCAAATCACCAGGCGCGCGCCGCAGCCAGCAATGAGCCGCCTCGGCCCCTCTACCAGGGTTGGGTGTCCTTGAAGAGCTTATAGCGGATGGAGTCCCCCAGCGCCTGCCAGGAAGCCTCCAGCACGTCGAAACTGACCCCCACGGTGCCCCAGCGGTTGACGCCGTCGGTGGATTCCTGCAACACCCGCACCCGGGCCTCGGTGCCGGCTGAGCTGGAGAGCACCCGCACCTTATAGTCCACCAGGCTTACGTCGGCCAGGCGGGGATAAAAGGGCATCAGGGCCTTTCTGAGGGCCTGGTCCAGGGCGTTGACCGGGCCCTGACCCAGGGCGGCGGTGTGTTCCTCGCGGCCCTCCACCCTGACCCTCACCGTGGCCTCGGCCTGAGGGTCTTTGGATTCGGACTCCTTGTAGTCGGCCACCCGAAAGCCCAACAGATCGAAGAACTGGGCCGGGCGGCCGCCCAGGCGGCGGTTGACCAACAGCTCCAATGAGGCCTCGGCCGCCTCGTATAGGTAGCCCTCGTTTTCGCGCCGCTTCAGCTCGGCCAGGATATCCTTGAGCCGCTCATCGTCCTCGGCCAGGTCGAAGCGCCAATCCTTGAGCCTTTTAAGAAGCGCGGCGCGGCCGGCCATGTCCGAAAGCAGATAACGCCGTGAATTGCCCAGGGCGTCTGGTGGCACATGCTCATACAGGGCCGGGTCCTTTTCCACCGCGCTGATGTGCAGCCCGCCCTTGTGGGAAAAGGCGCTGGCGCCCACGTAGGGCGCGAAGCGGTTGGGGGGTAAGTTGGCCTGCTCCATCACGTAGCGGGCGGTGTCGGTCAGAAGCCTCAAGCGCTCCGGCGGCAGGCACTCATAGCCCATCTTGAACTGCAGGGCGGGGATGATGCTGGTCAGGTCGGCGTTGCCGCAGCGTTCGCCCATGCCGCCGAAGGTGCCTTGCACCTGGCGGGCCCCGCCCATCACCCCGGCCAGGGAGTTGGCCGTGGCCAGGCCGCCGTCATTGTGACAGTGGATGCCGATGCTGGTCTCGGGGAACTTGGCGCAAACTTGGGTGGTGGCCTCCTGGATCTGGCCGGGCAGGGAGCCGCCGTTGGTGTCGCACAACACCAACGCCTCGGCCCCGGCCTCCACCGCCGCCTTCAAGACCGACAGGGCGTAGTCACTGTCTTCATCAAAGCCGTCGAAGAAGTGCTCGGCGTCAAAGAACACCCGCCGGCCCTGGTCTTTCATGTAGGCCACACTGGCGGCCACGATTTCCAGGTTGCGTTCCAGTTCGATTTTCAACTGGGCGGTGACGTGGCGGTTCCAGGTCTTGCCCACCAGGGCCACCACCGAGGTGCCGGCCTCCAGCAAGGCGGCCAGGTTGGCATCGTCTGAGGCGCTGTTTTTGGCGTGGTGGGTGGAGCCGAAGGCCACGATCAGCGAGTGTGCCAGCTCCAGGTCCTTGGCCTTGGCGAAGAACTCCTGGTCCCGCGGGTTGGAGCCGGGCCAGCCGCCCTCGATGTAGCCCACGCCCAAGCGGTCCAGGCGGCGGGCCACCCGGAGCTTGTCCTCGGCGCTGAGCACGAAGCCCTCACCCTGGGTGCCGTCTCTGAGCGTGGTGTCGTATAACTCAACCGTCTGAGAGTTTTGCGCTGACATGGCTCACGTTACGTCCTCGGCCACGGGAGGCTGATCTTCGCCCAAACCGAAGGTCTTGTGCAGCACCCGCACGGCCAGCTCGGTGTATTTTTCATCGATGACGCAAGAGATCTTGATCTCGCTGGTGTTGATGGTCTTGATGTTGATGTTCTCGCTGGCCAGGGCGGCGAACATTTTGCTGGCCACGCCGGCGTGGTTGCGCATGCCGATGCCGATGACGCTGACCTTGGCGATCTCGGTGTCGCCCAACACCTCGGCGGCCCCGATCTGGTCCGCTATGTCTTTCAAGATGCGCCGCGCGGCCTCGTAATCGGTCTTGGGCACCGTGAAGGTCATGTCGGTCTTGCCCTCGGCGCTGGTGTTTTGGATGATCACGTCCACCACGATGCCCGCCTGGCTGATGGGCGAAAATATCTGGCTGGCGATGCCGGGGGTGTCGGGCACGTCGGTAATGGTCAGGCGGGCCTCGTTCTTGTTGTAGGCCACGCCGCTGATAATCAGTCTTTCGGTGATCTGGTCCTCGGGTACCACCATGGTGCCCTCCCGGTCGGTAAAGGTGGAACGTACGTGAATCTTGACTCCGAACTTGGCGGCGAACTCCACCGAGCGGATATCCAACACCTTGGCCCCCAAGGAGGCCATCTCCAGCATCTCCTCATAGGAGATGGCGGCCAGTTTACGGGCGCTGGGTTCCACGTTGGGGTCGGTGGTGAAGACCCCCTCCACGTCGGTGAAGATTTCACAGACGTCGGCGCCCAGGGCCGCGGCCAGGGCCACGGCGGTGGTGTCCGAACCTCCCCGGCCCAAAGTGGTCACATCCCCGCTGTCCCAGTCCAGGCCCTGGAAACCGGCCACCACCACCACCTTGCCCTCGTCCAATAACTCTTTGATGCGCGCGGTCTCCACGTCGGTTATGCGCGCCTTGCCGAACATATTGTCGGTGAGGATGGCGGCCTGGAAGCCCAACAGCGACTGGGCGGGCAGGCCGATGGTCTCTGCGGCCATGCAGAACAGGGCGATGGATTGCTGTTCGCCGGTGGCCAAGAGCACGTCCATCTCCCTGGCGGCCGGCTCGGGGTTGATCTGCTGGGCCAGATCGATGAGAGAGTCGGTGACCCCGGCCATGGCTGAGAGCACCACCACCATCTGGTGGCCGTCGGCCACCCGGGCCTGGACCTTGGCGGCCACGTTCTGGATGCGCTCGATGCTGCCCACCGAGGTGCCCCCGTATTTCTGCACTATCAGCATATAGTCTCTTTCCTCGACTCCCTACAGGATACCATTGGCCGCCAGGGCCTCTATTATAGCGGCCGGTCCACTGATGTGGGCCCGGCGTCTCTCTCCGCCGCCGGGCGAAAGCTGGATCAACACCGCCTCGGCCGGCCACAGCCCAGGGGCCCGTTCGGCCCACTCCACGGCCAAAACCCCTTCAGTCGCCTCTTCCAGCAACTCCAGATCCGCCGCCTGTTCTTCGTCCAGACGGTAGAGGTCGGCATGATACAGGCTCAGCCGACCGGGGTAGACGTTGAGCAGGGTGAAGGTGGGGCTGACGATATCATAGGCCGCCTCCACCTTGAGTCCCCGGGCCAGGCCCCGGGCCAGGACCGTCTTGCCCGAGCCCAACTGGCCCACCAGCAAGACCACCGCGCCGGAGCTCAACAGACCGCCCAGGGCCGCGCCCAAATTCAGGGTGGCGGCCTCGCCGGCCAGTTCCACCTCCAGGCTTTGGCGGTCTTGCTGGGGCTCGCCCGCCCGCTTCACGCCCATATCATGCCTTTACCACGGGCCTTAAGGCCTGGCAAGGCCGTTAGCCTAGTGTTCATGGGCCGCCTCGGGCTCCCCGGGAGCAACATCCGCCTCCAAAGAGCCGAAGGCCCCGGGCAAATAATCCAAAAGCTCCTCGGCGGCCAGGCCGCGCAGGCCGAATTCATCCGCGGCCAGCTCGGCGGCCAGGCCGTGCACAAAGGTCCCGGCCAGGGCCGCCTCCAGAGCGCCGGCGCCCTGGGCCATCAGGCCGGCGATGAGACCGCTGTGCACGTCGCCGCTGCCGCCGGAAGCCAAAAGGGGCCCACCGGTGGGGTTGACCCAGGCGGCGCC
>JANQFN010000553.1 GCA_028277825.1 Desulfarculaceae bacterium | reverse complement strand
CAGCTTGTCCAATTTATAAGACAGGGCCCGGGGAGAGATGCCCAAAAGCGCCGCGGCCTTGCTCTGCACCCAGCCGGTCTGCTTCAGGGCGGTTTCAATGGCCTGTATCTCCAGTTCTTTCAGATTGAGGTTGGACATGGCGCTCTCTTCCGGACCGCAACCCGCGGCGGTCAACCCCAGGTCTGCGGGATTGATCTCGCGGCCGGCGGCGAACAACACCGCCCGCTCCACCGCGTTTCTCAATTCCCGGATGTTTCCCGGCCAGGGGTAGCCGGCCATGGCCTGCAGGGCATTTTGGGAAAACTCCCGGGGAGTGGATTTGCTCTCCACCCCGAAGTTTTGCCGGAAGCCCTCGGCCAGGGGTATGACGTCCTCGGGCCGGCGCCGCAGGGGCGGCATGTGCACCGGCGCCACCGACAGGCGGTAGTAGAGGTCCCGGCGGAAGCGGCCTTCCTCCACTGCCTTGGCCAGGTCCACGTTGGTGGCCGCGATGATGCGCACGTCCACCTGGATGGAGCGGGCGCTGCCCACCGGCTGGATTTCCTTTTCCTCGATGGCCCGGAGCACCTTGGCCTGGGTGGCCGGGCTCATGTCGCCCACCTCGTCCATGAACAGGGTGCCGCCGTGGGCCTGCTGGATGCGGCCGGTGCGGGCCTTGTGCGCCCCGGTGAAGGAGCCCTTTTCGTGGCCGAACAACTCGCTTTCCAAAAGGGTCTCGGTGAGGGCGGCGCAGTTCACTGTCACCAGGGTGTTGTTGCGGCGGGGGCTGTTGGCGTGGATGGCCCCGGCCATGAGGCTCTTGCCGGTGCCGGTCTCGCCGGTGAGCAGCACGGTGACGTCGGTAGCCGCCACCTTGGCGATCTTCTTGAGCACCTCCTGCATGCCCGGGCTTTCGGCCACGATGGCCTCCAGCCTATATATATAAGGTTGTTCATGGCGCAGGTAGTCGTAGGCGTGGTTGAGTTGGGCCTTTTGCAGGGCCCGGCCCACGGTGAGGCGGGCGTGCTCGGGGTTCACCGGCTTTTTCTGGAAGTCAAAGGCGCCCTGGCGCATGGCCCCCACCGCGTTGTCCACGGTGCCGTGTCCGGTGATGATGATCACCGGGGTTCCGGGCAGGTGTTCCTCCACATAGGCCAGTATCTCCAAACCGCCGGCCCCGGGGGCGTCAAGGTCGCAAATGATCAGATGAAATCCCTTTTCGCCCAAAAGGTCCAGAGCCTCGTCGCCGCGCACCACCTCGGTGACCTGGTGCCCGTCCTTGGACAGGATGTCGGCCAGGTGCTCCCGGCTGCGCGGTTCATGGTCCACCAACAGGATTTGGTTTTGAGGAGTCACGGCTGCTCCTGGTTTGGGTGCCGGCCCCAGCGGCCAGGCCGGATTGGGCCATTTGGGTCCTGGACACTATTTGTACCCTCAGCCGGGGTGCGGAGACAATAGGGTAAAAATGCCCGCTGGCGCAGGCACAGGGTCCGGCTATCGTGATAAGCTGTTTTGCCAAGAGGTGTGAGATGGTTGCAGACAAGGTGGCCGGCATAATTTTGGCCGCGGGCCGGGGGGAGCGTTTCGGCGCCGACAAGCTACGGGCACCGTTCAAGGGACGCCCCCTGGCCGACTGGGCTCTCAGG
>JANQFN010000533.1 GCA_028277825.1 Desulfarculaceae bacterium | reverse complement strand
CAGGCGAAGGCGTAGCCAAAGCTACGTCGAGCTTGGAGCGCAGCCGGCAACACCGCCAGCGCTTGGCTGGCGCAGCCGGACGACCGGCCTTCGTGAAATGTCCGGGTTAGGGAGACGACGCCTTGGAACCCCTGGACCTGTTCACCCGCCGCGAAATTCTCACGGTCAGCGATCTGGTGAGCCGCCTCAAGCGGGTCACTGAGGAGAGCTTTGATTTTGTCTGGGTGGAGGGCGAGGTCTCGGGCCTGCGCCAGCCGGCCAGCGGTCATTTCTACTTTGGGCTGAAGGATTCCGGCGCCCTGATTCGGGCGGTTTTGTTCAAACACCAGGCGGCTCTGTTGCGCTTTTCCTTGGAAGAGGGTCAGCAGGTGCTCTGCCAGGGGCGCTTGAGCGTGTACCAACCCCGGGGCGAGGTGCAACTGGTGGTGGACACCGTGGAGCCCCGCGGGGCCGGAGCCCTGGCCCTGGCCTTTGAGCAACTGCGCCAGCGGCTGGAGGCCGAGGGGCTGTTCGATGAGGAAATGAAGCAGGCCCTGCCTGAGTTGCCCACGCGCATCGCGGTGGTCACCTCACCCACCGGTGCGGCGATCCGCGATTTTTTGCATGTGCTGCACCGCCGCTTCGACCGGGTGGCCGTGGCCCTGTACCCGGTGAAGGTGCAGGGCGAGGCCGCGCCAGGCGAGATGATCCAGGCCCTCAAAGACCTGGCCGCCTGGGGTTGGCCCCAGGTGATCGTACTCACCCGGGGCGGCGGTTCGCCCGAAGACCTGTGGGCCTTTAATGACGAGGGCCTGGCCCGGGCCATTGCCGCCTGCCCCCTGCCGGTGGTCTCGGCGGTGGGGCATGAGATCGACCTGAGCATCAGCGACCTGGTGGCTGATCTGCGCGCGCCCACGCCCTCGGCCGCGGCAGAGCTTTTGGTCAAAGAGGGCGCCGAACTGGTGCGCCGCCTGAGCGGTCTGTCCGCCCGCCTGGTGCGCGGGGGCCAGAGGTTGATAGAGGGCCGCCGGACCGAGCTGCGCGGCCTGGCCCGGGGCTTGGGCGACCCCCGCCGTCGCCTGGCTGACAAGCGCCTGCGCATTGATGACCTGCTCTCCCGCGGCGGACACGCCATGCAGGGGGGCTTGCACTCCCGCGCCCGTGGGGTATGGCACTTGCGCGACCGGGTGCTGGCCAGCCGGCCCGACCGCCGCCTGGGCCAACTCAGCGCCCGGGGGCGGGAACTTGGCTTGCGCCTGGACGCCGCCGCCCGGCAGGCGGTCAACCAACCCCGGGTTCGTTTGCAACACCTGCAGGGCCGCTTGCAGGCCCTGAGCCCCCTGGCCGTGCTGGGCCGGGGATACGCCCTGGTGCAGGACGCTGAGGGCCGGGTGCTCAAACAGGCAAAGGACACCGGGCCCGGCGAAAAGATCAAGGTGCGCCTGGCCCAAGGCCGCCTGGGCGCGGTGGTGGAGGAGGTGGAGCCATGAAAAGGGGCCTACTGCTACTGGTAGCTCTGCTGCTAACGCCGGCCGCCTGGGCCCAGGGCGCCACCTTGCATTTGGAATCCAAGAAACTGGCCTTGGCCCAGCCGGCCCTGGTGCGGGCCTGTCTGGACGGTCCGGCCCAAGAGGTCAGAGCCCTTTTTCTGGGACGCAACACCGCCCTGCTCAAGGGCAAGGACGGTTGTTACTACGGCGTGGTGGCCGCTGACCTGCAAGCCCCCAGGGGGCGGCACCCGTTGCGCATCCTGGCTGACGGCAAGCAGGTGGCCGCGGCCAAAGTCAAGCTATACCGCGCCAACCGGGGTGAGCGGCGCATCCAGGTGGACCCCAAATACATGAAGCTCTCGCCCGAGGTCCTGGCTCGCTACAAGCGGGAAAAGGCCCAGATCCAGGCGGTGCTTAAGAGCTTCACCCCCCAGCGTTACTGGGCCGGGGGCTTCAAGCGGCCTCTGGACTCCAAGGTGGTCAGCGCTTTTGGCAAGCGCAGTTTTGTAAACGGGGTGGAGCTCAGCCCGCATGGCGGGGTGGATTTTCGCGGGGCCGTTGGCACCCCGGTGCCGGTGGCGGCCGATGGCCGGGTGGCCCTGGTCTTGGACACCTACTTCGGTGGCCTGACCATCTTGGTGGATCACGGGCAGGGCCTGATAACCCGCTACTTGCACCTTTCCGCCGCTGATGTCAAGAAGAGCCAGATGGTGCAAAAGGGCCAGATTATCGGTAGAGTAGGGGCTACGGGCCGGGTCACGGGGCCGCACCTGGATTTCGGGGTTCGCCTGGCCGGGGCCCGGGTGGACCCCCTGGATTTCATCGTGGTGAGCCAAAAACTGGCCCAGCGCCTGGGAGAGAAGTGATGGCCAAGCAAAAAAAAGAGCCGGGCTTTGAAAAGTCCCTGGAGCGTCTGGAAGAGATCGTGGACCAGTTGGAGTCCGATGATCTGGAATTGGAAAAATCCCTGGCCCTGTTCGAGGAGGGGGTCAAGCTGGCCGAGGCCTGCAACCAGCGCCTGGACCAGGCCGAGAAAAAGGTGAGCCTGCTTCTCAAGGACTCAGAGGGCGCTTTGAGCGAAGAACCTTTCCAAGCGGAGGACGAGTAGTTGGATCTGAAGGCCTATCTGGGGGCGCGCCGGGCCAGCGTGGATGAGGCTCTGGAGCGCCTTTTGCCTGCGGACGAGGCTGGCGGCAAGGTGCTAAAGGCCATGCGCTACAGCCTTTTCGCCGGTGGGAAAAGGCTTAGGCCCATCCTCTGCCTGGCCGGGGCCGAGGCCGTGGGCGGAGCGCCGGAAAGGGTCATGTTCTGCGCCTGCGCCTTGGAGATGATTCACACCTATTCCTTGATCCACGACGATCTGCCGGCCATGGATGATGATGATTTCCGGCGGGGGCTGACCACCAACCACAAGGTCTACGGCGAAGGCGTGGCGGTGTTGGCCGGCGACGGCCTGTTGACCCAGGCCATGGTGCTCTTGAGCGACCCCGCCCTGAGCCCGGGCCTGGACCCGGCCCGGGTGCTGGCCGCGGCCCAGGAGGTGACCCGGGCCGCCGGCTATCAGGGCATGGTGGGCGGCCAGGGCGTGGACCTGGCCAGCGAGAACCTGGAGCCGGACTTGGCCACGGTGCAGTTCATGCACGCCATGAAAACCGGCGCCTTGATCACCGCCTCGGTGACCTCCGGCGCCATCCTGGCCGGGGGCGGAGCGGATCAGGTCGAGCAGCTGGCCCGCTACGGCCGGCGCATCGGTCTGGCCTTTCAGATCGCCGACGATCTTTTGGATTTGGAGGGCGACCCCGCCCGCCTGGGCAAGTCAGTGGGCGCCGACCAGGCCCACGGCAAGATGACCTACCCCGCGGTGGTGGGCGTCTCCCAGGCCCGCACCCTGGGCCAGGACCTGGTCAGCGAAGCCGCCAGGATCGCCGAGGGCCTGGGGGAAGGTGCTGAGCCCCTGGCCCATCTGGCCCGCTATATCATGGAACGCACCCACTGAGGACTGGAAGTTTGGCAAAGGACCTACCAGCCACGACCGCCCTGTTGGACCGGATACTCTCGCCGGACGACATCAAGGACTTGAATCTGCTGCAACTGGAGCAGTTGGCCGCCGAGCTCCGCCAGGCGATCATCGCCACGGTGGTCAAGACCGGCGGCCACTTGGCCCCCAGCCTGGGCGTGGTGGAGCTGAGCTTGGCCCTGCACTATGTCTTCAACACGCCCTTGGACAAGATCGTGTGGGACGTGGGGCACCAGACCTATGCCCACAAGCTGTTGACCGGCCGCCGCGCCCAGTTCGAGACCCTGCGCACCCTGGGTGGCTTGTCGGGCTTTCCCAAGCGGGTCGAGAGCGAATACGACGCCTTTGACACCGGCCATTCATCGACTTCCATCTCTGCCGCCCTGGGCCTGGCCGTGGGCGAGCGCCTCAAGGGCGGGGCGGGCAAGGTGGTGGCCGTAATCGGCGACGGCTCGCTCACCGCCGGCCTGGCCTATGAGGGCCTGAACCAGGCCGGCGACATGGACGAAGACTTGATCGTGATCCTCAATGACAACGGCATGTCCATCGCACCCAACGTGGGCGCGCTGTCCAAGTTCATGTCGCGCACGCTCTCAGGCAAGGCCTACCAAACTTTCCGCAAGAGCCTGGAGCGGCGTCTGAAGGCGGTACCGGGCATCGGCAAGGACTTGTTGGATATCGCCCGGCGCTCCGAGGAGTCCTTTAAGGCTTTTTACACGCCTGGGATGCTGTTCGAGGCCTTCAAGTTCAATTACGTGGGGCCCATCGACGGCCACAACTTGGAACGCCTGATCGAGACCCTTAAAAACGTCAAGCCCCTGGACGGCCCCCAGTTGGTGCACGTGATCACTACCAAGGGCCGGGGGCACGCGCCGGCCGAACAAAACCCCAGCCACTTTCACGGCGTGGGCGCCCAGCCGCCGCTGCTTTCCAAAAAGGGTCCGCCGCCGGTGCCTTCCTACACCGAGGTGTTCGGTCGCACCATGGTGGAACTGGCCAAAGAGCGGCCCGAGATCATCGCCATCACCGCGGCCATGCCCGAGGGCACCGGTCTGGTGCCGTTCGCCGAACAGTTCCCCGAGCGCTTTGTGGACGTGGGCATCGCCGAGCAGCACGCGGTGACCTTTGCCGGCGGCCTGGCCTGTCAGGGGTTTCGGCCGGTGGTGGCCATTTATTCGACCTTCATGCAGCGGGCCTATGACCAGGTGGTGCACGACGTCTGCCTGACCAACCTGCCGGTGGTGTTCGCCCTGGACCGGGGCGGCATCGTGGGCGAGGACGGCGCCACCCATCAGGGGCTCTTGGACCTGAGCTTCATGCGCTGCGTGCCCAACATGTCCATCCTGGCCCCGGCCGATGAGGACGAACTCAGGCACATGCTCTTGGCCGCCCTGGAACATGACGGGCCGGTGAGCCTGCGTTATCCCCGGGGCAAGGGCGCGGGCGTGCCTATGGAAGGGCCTCTCCGGGCACTGGAGTGGGGCAAGGCCCAGCTTCGCCGCGAGGGCGGCGACGTGCTGCTGCTGGGCATCGGCGTGGGCGTGGCCGCGGCTGAGGCCGCTGCCGAGCATCTGGCCGCGGAGGGAATCGAGGCGGCGGTGATCAACGCCCGTTTCGTCAAGCCGCTGGACGCAGAA
>JANQFN010000240.1 GCA_028277825.1 Desulfarculaceae bacterium | reverse complement strand
CCTCTTGCGCCACGCCGCAGGCCACCAAAGCCTGGGCCGAGAAACACCAAGACCTGCCCTATGCACAACTGGCGGACACCGGACTCGTGGTGAGCCGGGCCGGCTTTGGCTGTTACCGGGTGGATGACGCCACCCCCGAGCACCATATGGCCCTCACCACCGCCCTGAGGGCGGGCATCAATCTGGTGGACACCAGCAGCAATTATACTGACGGCTCCAGCGAGCGCCTGGTGGGGCGGGTGTTGGCCGAGCTATCCCAGGCGGGCAAGGTCTCCCGCGAGCAGGTGGTGGTGGTGTCCAAGGCGGGCTATCTGCAGGGCTCCAACCTGAAAAACGCCCAAGAGCGCGCCGCCCGGGGGGAACCCTATGCGGAAGTGGTGCCTTTTGGCGAGGGCCTGGAGCATTGCCTGCATCCCGAGTTTTTGGCCGATCAATTGAGCGCCAGCCTAGAGCGCCTGGGCCTGGAGCGGCTGGACGTGCTTCTCTTGCACAACCCGGAGTACTACCTGGGCTGGGCCAAAGGGCAGGGTAAGGACCTGGCCCAGGCCCGGCAAGAATACTACCGTCGCCTGGGGGCCGCCTTTGCCCATTTGGAAGCCGAGGCCGACCAGGGCCGCATCGGCTGCTATGGCATCAGCTCCAACACCTTTCCCGCCGCGCCGGACGACCCGGAGTTCACCTCTCTGAGTGAGTGTTGGCGCCTGGCCCAGGGCATCTCTGAGCAGCATCGCTTCAAGGTGATCGAGTTTCCCTTTAACCTCCTGGAGCCGGGAGCGGCCACCAGAGCCAATCAGCCCGGTGATCAGACCCTGCTGGACTTGGCCTTTGACCTTAACCTGGGGGTCTTGATCAACCGGCCCCTGAACGCGGTGCTGAACCAAAGGCTGTTGCGCCTGGCAGAGTTCAGGGACGACCCGCCGGCTGAGGGCGAGATCCCCGCGGCCCTGGAGCGGCTGGCCGCCTCCGAAGCCCGTCTGAAAAATGACCTGCTGCCCGGCTTGGGCCTGGAGGCCTCGGTGTTGGCCGAGGTGGAACAAGCCGCCGGCGTGGCCTCGGTGCTCAGCCCCAACTGGCAGGGTTTTCAGGGCCTGGAGCACTGGCACTCGGTGCAGACCGGACTTTTGGTGCCCAGCCTCACCGGCCTGTTCCAGTTCCTGGTCAATCAGGAGGCCCAGGACGGGCCTTTGAATGAGTGGGTCAAGGATCACGCCAAGCTGGCCCAGGACTTGATGAGCGCCTTGGAGCGCTATTATCAGTCCAAGGCGGCCCAGGTGTCCCGGGGCATCAAGTTGCAGATGCGCGGCCTGGACCGCAACTGGGATCAGGCCGAGGCGTTGAGCCAAATGGCCATCCGCAGCTTACGCTCCACCAGCGGAGTGACCACGGTGCTGGTGGGCATGCGGCGGCGGGAATACGTGGAAGACGTTTTGACCGAGCTGCGCCGGCCGGTGGAGCAGAGGGAACGGCTCAAAGCCTGGCGCAAGCTTTCCCAGTAGAGACCGTAAAGAGTAGAAGAAAAGAAATAAGAGGTTTTGGAAAAAAGTAATAGAGCAAGGGAAACTGACTAGACAGGCCTGAGATGACTTCATGTGGAGGCCCCCGCCTGTTGTCAATTAACCCGCCCGATGTTTTTGACAACGCCGCCGATGTCCAGTGGGCAGAGCCGAAACCAAGAAATGCCTGAACGCGGGTGTGTGATATAGGACGGCCCCATGACATTTTGACTTGCCTGGTTTTGACTGTTTTTACTTTACCGGCCTCTTTCCTCTTTAAACCTTCATTCGCTGTTCAGCGCCAGGCCTGTGCCACCAGCACCTCCTTTTGGCGGCGTCGTCTTTGCGCCGGGTGAAACCCGGTTTGGATCTCCACTCGCTCAAACCCGGCCAGAAGTTCTTGCAGGTCGCGCTGTTGCAGGACACGAATCACGGTGCTGGCGCCGCCGTCCCGGTCCAGGCGCATCTCCTGGCAGCCCTCCGGCAGGGGCCGGCAGCTTATGCCCGGCTGATACTCCTGCCAGGCGCCGCTGCCCTTATTGGCGTAAGTGTCGGGGTGAGGGACTTCCAGGACAAAGATCCCGCCCAGTTTGAGCACCCGGTGCACTTCTGATACTGTCCGCTCCAACTCGCCCGGTCCGCTGAGGTGGATCAGGCTGGCGTGCAGGCTGATCACCAGGCCGAAACAGGCATCAAAAAAGGGCAGCTTTTGGCCGGCGTCAGCCAGCAGCAGGGGCCAGTCCCCGTGCCGCCGCGCTTCCCGGAGCATCCCGCCGGAACAATCCAGACCCACTGGCTTGAAGCCGGCCCGCCCCAAGGCGTCCAGCATGCGGCCGCTGCCGCAGCCCAGATCCAACAAAAGGCCGGGCGCCCGCAGCCGGGCCAGCCAGGCAGCCTGGCGCACGGTGCGCTGGGGGCCATAAGCGTAGCGCTGGTCATACATCCCGGCGATGCGGTCGTAGAACTGGCGGCTGGTCAGAAGAGGCATGGCCTCATCTTAGCACTGCGCCCCAAAAAAGAGGGCGGCCCCGGTTGGAGCCGCCCGTGTCTTATTGCCAAATAGGCTTGCTAGATTTCCGGCCGTTGCCAATGGAAGTCCGTGGCCTGCTGATAGGCATGTCCGATAGCCAGCATGGTTTCCTCGGCAAAGTGCGGGGCTATGATCTGCAGGCCAACCGGGCGGCCGCCGGAGAAGCCGCAGGGCAGGCTCATGCCGGGCAGGCCGGCCAGGTTGGTGGACAGGGTGCAGATGTCGCTCATGTACATTTGCAAGGGGTCATCCACCCGCTGGCCAATGTCAAAGGCCGGGGTGGGGGCCACCGGGCCCACGATGGCGTCCACCTGGTTGAAGGCGTCCAAGAAATCCTGTTTGATCAGGGTGCGCACTTGGCCCGCCTTGCCGTAATAGGCCTCGTAGTAGCCGGCGCTCAGGGCATAGGTGCCCAGCATGATGCGGCGGATCACCTCGTCGCCGAAGCCCTGGCTGCGCGTGGTCAGATACATGTCCATCAGGTCGGCGTTTTCCGCCCGTAGGCTCAAGCCGTATTTCACACCGTCATAGCGGGCCAAATTTGAAGAGGCCTCGGCTGGGGCGATGATGTAGTACACCGGCAGGGCGTATTCGGTGTGAGGCAGGCTGATTTCGATGATCTCCGCGCCTTGGGTTGCCAGTTCAGCGATCGCCTTGTTCACCGCCGCCTCCACCTCCGGCTCGATGCCGGTGGCGAAGAATTCCTGAGGCACGCCCAGCTTGAGGCCCTGCACGCCCTGGTTCAGCGCCGCCGTGTAGTCCGGTACTTTCCGGGGTGCGCTGGTGGAGTCGGACGGGTCGTGTCCCGCGATCACCTGCAAAACCGCCGCCGCGTCGGCCACCGTCCGCGTGAAGGGGCCGGCCTGGTCCAGGCTGGAGGCGAACGCCACCAGGCCGAAACGGCTCACCCGGCCATAGGTGGGCTTGAAGCCCACCACTCCGCAGTGGCTGGCCGGCTGGCGGATGGAGCCGCCGGTGTCGGTTCCCACCGCGAAGTAACAGGTGCCCGCGGCCACGCTGGCCGCTGAGCCGCCCGAGGAGCCGCCGGGGATGGCGTCCAAGTCCCAGGGGTTGCGGGTGGTGAAAAAGCCCGAGTTCTCGGTGGAGGAACCCATGGCGAACTCGTCCATGTTGTGCTTGCCCAGAAGCACCATGCCCGCCTCTTTGAGTTGCTTGACCAAAAAGGCGTCATAGGGCGGCACGAAGTTTTCCAGGATCTTGCTGCCGCAGGTGGTGGTCACGCCCTGGGTGCATAACACGTCCTTGATGCCGCCGGGGATGCCAGTGAGCGGTCCTCCCTGACCCTGGGCCAGGAGTTCATCGGCCGCCTCGGCCATGTCCAGGGCCAGTTCCGGGGTAACGGTGAGATAGGCGCGCACCTGGCCGTCCACGGCCTCGATGCGCTCCAGCATGGCCTGGGTCAACTCCCGGGAGGTGACCTCGCCCTGGTCCAACAACTCCCGGGCCTGGGCCAGGGTCAGATCATGATAAGCACTGGCCATGGCTAGATCACCTTGGGCACCACCAGGCTCTGGCCGTCGCTGTCCGGGGCATTGGCCAGGGCCTGGTCGTGGTCCATGCCGCCGCTCACCCGGTCGGGCCGCATGGCGCCGGTGAGTTCCAGGGCATGGTTGGTGGAGGGCACGCTGCTGGTGTCCAGCTCGTTGAGCTTATCCATGGCGTCCAGGATTTCATTGAGCTGGCCGGTGAGCTTCTCGGTCATCTCCGGGTCCAGCTCCAGCCGGGCCAGGGCGGCCACGTGGGCCACCTCCTGGGCGGTGATCTTCATGCCGCCGTCTCCCCGAGGGTTTCAAAGTGAGGCTATCTATTTATCATGGGCGGGCAAGCGGGGCAAGGAGTCGCCTGGCTGTTAATCCAGGGACCAGTGCGCGGAGGCCGTCTCCCGGGCCTTGGCCACCGAACCCACCAAAGGGGCCCTGAGGGCCTGGTCCAGGATCACGTCCTCGCGGCGTCCGCCCAGGGCCTCGCACACTGCCACCACCGAGCGAGCCAGGGCCGCCTGGTTGTAGCCGCCTTCCAGGGCCATGACCACCCGGCCCGGGCAGAATTCATCAGCCAGGCCGGTGAGCACCTGGGTGAGGGCGGCAAACCCTGCCGAACTGATCATCATGCTGCCCAGGGGATCTTCGCGGTGGGCGTCGAATCCGGCGGAGACCAGGATGAACTGGGGCTTGAACTGGGCGGTCACCGGCGCCAATAGCTGGCCAAAGGCCTGGACGTATTCCAGGTCGCCTTGGCCCGGGGTCATGGGTACGTTCACCGTGAAGCCCTCGCCCTCATCGCGGCCCGTGGCCTGCACCGCGCCGGTGCCGGGGTACAGGGGCCATTGGTGAGTGGAGAAGTAGAGCACCCGGGGGTCATGGTAAAAGATGTCCTCAGTGCCGTTGCCGTGGTGCACGTCCCAGTCCACCACCAGCACCCGCTCCAGACCGCGCACCTCCATTAAATGCGCCGCAGCCACGGCCACGTTGTTGAACAGGCAAAAGCCCATGGCCCGGGAAGCGGTGGCATGATGCCCCGGCGGGCGCACCAGGGCGAAGCCGTGCTGCACCTCTTCCTCTAGGGCGGCGTCGCAGAGGTCGATCAAAGAACCGGCAGCCAGGCAGGCCACCTCAAAAGAGCGCGGCGAGGCCACGGTGTCCGGGTCCAGGCTGGCGCCCTTGCCCTGGGTGCCGGCGATGCGGGCCAGGTGGCTGGCCTGGTGCACCCGGAGCAGTTCCTCTTCACTGGCTGGGCGCAGGGGCAACACCACGGCCTGGCCCAGGCCGGGCCAGGTGTTCAGGGCCTGGTCTATGGCCGCCAGGCGGCCGGCGGTTTCGCAGTGATAGGGGCCGGTGTCGTGCTGCTGAAAAACCGAATCAGTAATGAGGCCAAAGGGCATATTGAGCCTTTCTGTTTATTTAGAAGCACCCTGCAGGCTAGCTGCCGGCGGCAGCGGAGGGCTTGGGGAAAAACAGCACGCGGCCGTCGTACATGATGCCGTTAAGCTCCTTGGGGTCCACCTTGGCCAGTTGAGCGAAGATTTCGCTCAAATTGAACACCACCGCCTTTTGCCCCGGCTCCAGCATGTCCAGGTTCTTGCTCATGTGGCCGGTGCGCAGGTTGTAGACCCCCACCATGTGCTCGGCGAACTTGAGCACCTTGCCCACGCCGGAGGATTTGCCCTGGGGAGTGGGCTGGTCGGCCTTGGGCGGCAGGTTGACGCCGCGGTTGGCCAGGTATTCCCGCAGCAGATGGTAATGGATGTCCCACAGGTTGTCGCCGGGGCGCACCATGTACACGCCCCAGGCGGTGACCACCTTGTCGCCCGCCTTGAGCGGCTTGTCGCGCAATTCGCCCCGCTGCTCCACCACCAGCTTGCGTTCCAGTTCGTCGATGGTGATGCGCTTGTTTCCGATCTGTACCGCCTCGTCGCTGCGCACCACCGCGTCCACCGACTTTTCCAGGCCAAAGGGCCTTTTGCGCTGAGCTTGCTCCTTGGCCTCGCCGGCGCTGGGCGTTTCACCTTGGGCTCCCTTGACGGTGCCGGGGCCCATCTGCACCACCTTGCCGTGTTTGCTGGGCGGGGGCGTGCCCGGGGCGGCGGTGGAGCCGCCAGTGGCCTTGGCCTGCTCTTGGGAGGCCGGGGCGCCTTCCTTGGCTGCCTGCTGGGGCGCCTGATCTCCCCAGTAGAAATAGAGGCCAACCGCGATCGCGGCCAAAACCAACAGGGCCAGTATCCAAGGCCAGCGGGCCGCAGAGGATTTCTTGCCCGTGGTCTGGTCCAAATCTAAGCCCTGGCTGTCCGAGGAATGCCCGTCGCTCATGACTCACCTCGCCGGTGAAGAACCTACAAAAACCTTCAAAGCGCTACGACCGTGGGGCGCAGAGCCGCCCGCGTCCCTGAGCCGCGCGGACGGCCTCAATGTGGTGACACTATACACCAGGCTTCTTGAACAAAGTCAAGCAGCCAGAGGCGGGCGCGGGGTGCGGATCAAAGCCCACCGCGGCCCTTGATTATGCTGTCATACGTGATAAACTGTAGCCGAATGAACCGCTATTCAGTGGCCCGTTTTTCTCCGGGCCGCGCTTTGCATCTTCCAGCTAGGAGCCCTGATGTCTGCAGATTTCGACAGATTCATCGGCACGGACAAGTACATCGTCTCCCCCGAGCTTCGGGACGTGGTCAACGTCTCCATCGCCCTGGCCCGGCCCCTGTTGGTCAAGGGCGAACCGGGTACCGGCAAGACCCTGTTGGCCCACAACATCGCCCGGGCCCTGGGCAAGGAACTGATCGTCTGGAACATCAAGTCCACCACCAAGGCCAAGGATGGCCTGTATGTGTATGACACCGTGCAGCGCCTGAATGATTCCCGCTTCGGCGGCGGCGACGTGGGCAACATTAAGCACTACATCCATCTGGGCCAGTTGGGCCGCTCCTTTGACGCCGAGGAGCGCCTGGTGCTCTTGATCGACGAGGTGGACAAGGCGGACTTGGAGTTCCCCAACGACCTGCTCAACGAGCTGGACGAAATGAGCTTCCACATCCCCGAGACCGAGGAGACCATCAAGGCCAAAAAGCGGCCCATCGTGGTGATCACCTCCAACTCGGAAAAGGAGCTGCCCGACGCTTTCCTCAGGCGCTGCGTGTTCCACTACATCGAGTTTCCGGACCAGGATCTGATGCGCGACATCGTGGGGGTGCATTATCCGGACCTGGAGGAAAAGCTGCTCAAAGAAGTCCTCAAGCGCTTCTACTGGCTACGCCAAATCGACGGCTTCAGGAAAAAGCCCTCCACCAGTGAACTGCTGGACTGGATCCAGGGCTTGTTGGCCGGAGGGGTGACGCCCGAGTATCTGGCCAAGGAGTTGCCCTTTGCCGGCGCCCTGATCAAGAAAGAACAGGACATGGAGGTCCTGGAGGCGGCCATCGCCCAAGGCGCCGGCGGCGGCCGCATCGGGCTGAGGAGCCGGTTCTAATTGTTCATTGATCTGTTCTATACTCTGCGGACCCTCAAGGTCCCGGTCTCCATCACCGAGTGGATGACCCTGATGCAGGCCCTGGACCAGGGGCACGCCAAGTCATCTCTGACCTCGTTCTATTATTTGGCCCGGGCAGTGCTGATCAAGTCCGAGGCCTACTACGACCAGTTCGACCAGGCCTTTGCCCACATCTTCAGGGACATTGAACTGCCGGCTGACATCCGGCAGGAGATCCTGGACTGGCTGGCTGACCCGGAAAACCGCTTGGAACTGCCTGAAGAGGAGTTGGCCAAGCTGGAAAAGATGGACTTGGAGCAGCTCAAGGCCGAGCTGGAAAAGCGCCTGGCCGAGCAGGACGAGCGCCACGACGGGGGCAGCCGCTGGATCGGCACCGGCGGCACCAGCCCCTTTGGCCACTCCGGGGCCAACCCGGCCGGCATCCGCATCGGCGGGCCCGGCGGCGGCGGCATGGCCGTGCAGATCGCGGCCGAACGGCGCTTCAAGAACTACCGCACCGACGTGACTCTGGACGTGCGCCAGATCAAGCTGGCGCTCAAGAAACTCAGGCGCTTCGCCAAGGAGGGGCCCGAGGAACTGGACCTGGAAGAGACCATTGACGAGACTTGCAAAAACGGCGGCGAGATCGAGCTGATCTTCAGCCCGGAGCGCAAGAACACGGTCAAGGTGCTTTTGATCATGGACTCCGGCGGCTCCATGAATCCCTACTCGCGCCTGGTGGACCGCCTGTTCTCGGCCGCCCACCAGATGACCCACTTCAAGGACTTCAAGTCCTATTACTTCCACAACTGCGTGTACCAGGACGTGTACAAGGACATGTACAACTCCGAGAGCGTGCCCACCGGCAGCCTGCTGCACAATCTCGGCCAGGAGTACAAGGTGATCTTCGTGGGAGACGCCTTCATGTCCCCCTCGGAGCTTCTTAGCGTGGGCGGGGCCATTGACTACTACTATCACAATGAAAAGCCGGGCATTCATTGGCTGGAGCGCATCGCCGACCACTTCCGCTACTGCGTGTGGCTCAACCCCATGCCTGAGCGGGCCTGGATGCATCCCACCATCAGCACTATTCGCAAGCTCTTCCCCATGTTCCCCCTGACCCTGGACGG
>JANQFN010000407.1 GCA_028277825.1 Desulfarculaceae bacterium | reverse complement strand
GCACCGTGGGTGACAACGCCCTGATCGGCATGGGCGCGGTGGTCATGGACCGGGCCTCGGTGGGCGAGGGCGATTTGGTGGCTGCCGGTGCCTTGGTGGCGCCGGACACCGAGATACCGCCCTACAGCCTGGCCGCGGGCGTGCCGGCCAAGGTGCGCCGCGAGGTGACCCCGGCCGAACTGGAGCGCAGCCGCATCGCGGTGGGGCGCTACATAAACCTGGGCAAATGCCATCAGGACCCTGAACTGGACTTGGATTCTCTGCTGGAAAGCTGATGCCAGAACCGGCCCAAAAAATAGTCGAGCAGCTCTTGCCCCAGGTGAAGGCCAACTGCGCGGTGGCCGACGCCTCGGTGGCGGGTCGCTTTTCGCTCTGCGGACTGCTGTTGCGCCTGAGGAACTTGTACAAGTGGGAAAACGATCTGCCCCCCTGGCAGGAGCAGGACACCCCGCAGATGCTGGAGTGGGTCAGCGAGCGCGAAGAAATGTGGGAGGGCCTGTTGGAGGCTGAGCCCCAGCCGCTGAGCCTCAACGGCGGCGAATATGATCCTTTTGACGCCCAGGCCGTCAACGCCCATCTGGAGCCGCTGGGCTTGGTTTACGGCGCCGGCCGCGCCGGAGGTCTGGTGCCGGTGTTTTTTTTGGGCGAATTGAAGGCCCGCCGCGACCAGGATGGGCTCAAGGTGTTCGAGCTGGGCCGCGAACTGGCCAGCGACGTGCTGTTTATGCCCGGCCTCAGGCAAGGTGAGCGCATCTATTTGCGCAACAGCCCCTTCCCCTATCTGCTCTGGGACCTGTTGGCCGATCCCAGGCCCAGCCTGGCCGGGTGCAAGCGCTTCGGCCTGGCCGCCTATGGCCTAAATTATTCCGAGTTGCTCAAAGAGCCCTCCTGGCAAAAGCTGGCCCCGGTGCTGGAGGGCGAAATGCGGGCAGTGCTCTGGCACGAGTTGGGCGAGGCCGGCGACGGGGCCGCGGCTGCGGATCTTTTGGCCCAGGTGGCCCAGGAACACGCGGGCACCGAACTGGAGCATTTCGTGCGCGGGGTCAAAGACCTCCTGGCTGACTGCGGGCCCTCGGGTCGGCTGCGGCACATAATCGATGAGCGCCAAGAAGGCGCCCTGGGGCTCTACCCGGTATGGCTGGCCGGTTTTCTGCGTCTGTTGTTTCCGGAGAGCCAAATAGCGGTGAAGCTCTATGCCCAAGAGCGCGATTGGAGCGCCATCGAAGAGGTGCGGGACTTGGGCTGGCAACGGGCCACCAAGGCGGCCAGCCGCCTGCAGGAAATCCTGGCCGCGCACCAGGGGGCTGAGGCCAGGAACCTGGCCCGGCAAGAGGTAATCGAACCCCTGGTGGGCTCCCGTTCGCCTTCTCAAGAGGATTGACCCGGTATATACGAAGTGTCCGGGTTAACTCAGGCTGACCTTTACTTGAGCCGGTAGGTGATCAGGCCGTGGGTCAGGTCATAGGGTGATACGCTCACCCGCACCCGGTCTCCCACCAAGACCTTGATCTTGAATCGTTTCATTCTGCCGCTGAGCACCGCGCGCAGGGTGTGTCCCTGGTCGGTGAGCACTTCCATCTGTCCCCCACCCAGGGTGCGGGTCACCTTTCCTTCCAGGTGAATAAGATCGTCCCGGCTCAAGCTAACTCCTTATTTGAGAATAACAATTGCAGCGGTTCTTTCATCTGGGCCAAGAGCCGCACCGTGTTTTCCTGGCCTTTTAAAAGGCGGGTCAACTATGCCACGGGCTCCGGTTACAGTCAAGGGCGCCAGCCCGGTAAAGGGACTGGGACGCACAGTAGGAGTAAGGCACAAAAATACTTGTCAAGACAAGGAGGTGCGTGTATATTTCCGACTCCAGTTCACGGGCCTTGGCCAACAAAGCCAAGCCAAGGCAGCGTCAGGAGGTTTGCTCATGAGTCAGGTTTGCGAATACTGCGGAAAAAAGCCCCAGGTGGGTTACAACGTGAGCCACGCTCACAATAAAACCAAGCGTCGCTTCAACCCCAACCTGCAGAGGGTGCGCACGGTGGAAAACGGCCGCGTGCGCCGGGTTCGGGTCTGCACCCGTTGTCTGCGCTCGGGCAAGATCAAAAAGCCCGCCTAAGCTATACAGCTTCGACAGTTTCGGGAGGACCGCTGCATGCGGTCCTCCCTTTTTTATGTTTCAGTCCTGGGCATTTGGTTAGAGCGAGCCGGGGATTGAAGAGGTTGGGTAAGGGAAAGAAGGCGCCCGGATTTTCTGAAGGGCTTCCGTTGGGGCGAGTTCTCTTTATCGGTGGCGGGCGGATCGGTGGAAGAATAAAGGCGCCAATACAGGCCCGGCAACCTTTGCTATTAATCACGTAGTCTGTTTAGGCAGGTAGGTGAGGCTGGCGATTAATTGGTAAGTCGGGTTGAAGGCGAGTCTACAATCCTACAAATCCAGTTGTTGGGTTTCGCTTCGCTCTACCCAACCTACAAGAGTTTTTTCCTTGCCAACTTCTTGGGTAGACCACGCCAGGCCGGCAACGCTGCATGCTGTCGACTGGTGCAGCCGTTTAGGCGTCCATTCTTCTTATCGACAAGGTATCTTTGATGCGGCTGATGTCCTTGAACACCTTGTCCAATTGCTTGGCATCGTGCACCTGGATCAAAAAGGTGGCAATGCCCTTGTTGTCCTCAGTGGTCTTGACGTCAGCCTCCATAATGTTGACCTCGTGCTTTTTCATCACCCCGGCCAAGTCAGCCAGCACCCCGGCCTTGTCCGAACTGAGCACCTGGATGCGCACCGGCCGCACTTCGTCGTCGGCGATGTCCCACTCCACCTCCACCCGGCGCTCGGAATCCACCTGCTCCATGTGAGCGCAGTCGGCCCGGTGCACGCTCACCCCGCGGCCCCGGGTGATGTAGCCCACCACCGCGTCGCCGGGCAGGGGATTGCAGCACTTGGCAAAGCGCACCAGGATGTCATCCACGCCCTTAACCTTGATGCCGTCGGCCTGGCGGCGCCGGAGCTTTTGCAGGGAGCGCTCGATGAGTCCCGGTTTGGCCTCGGGCTCTTCCTTATCCGGGCGGGGCATTATCTTGTTGACGATGTGCCGCGGCGAGATCTTGCCGTAGGCCACCGAGGCCAATAAATGGTCCGGGTCGGTGAAGGAAAGGTCCTTCAGCACCGGATCCAGCTTGCCGCTTTTCAGGACCGAGTTCAGGGTCAGCTTGTGCTTTCTAAGCTCCTTGTCCAGGATCTCACTGCCCAGGCTCACCGAGCGGGAGCGTTCGCTCTCGCGGATGTAGGCGCGCACTTTGGAGCGGGCCCGGCCCGAAACCAGGAAGTTCAGCCAGTCCTTGGAGGGTTTGTGGTTTTTTTGAGTGATCACTTCCACCTGGTCGCCGGTGTGCAGCTCGCTCTTCAAGGGCACCATGCGGCCGTTGACCTTGGCGCCCACGCAGCCGTGGCCCACCTCGGTGTGGATGGCATAGGCGAAATCCACCGGCGTGGCTCCCCGGGGCAGGGCCTTCACCTCTCCGGCCGGGGTGAACACGAAGATCTCGCCGGGGTAGAGGTTCATTTTCAAAGACTGCATGAACTCGCGGGGGTCTTCCAAGTCCCGCTGCCACTCCAACAACCGCCGGAGCCAGGCGAAGCGGCCCTCCTCGGCCTCGTCGTCCGCGCCTTGCTCCTTGTAGCGCCAGTGGGCGGCGATGCCCTCCTCAGCCACCCGGTGCATCTCATCGGTGCGGATCTGCACCTCCATGCGCTGGCCCAGGGGCCCCACCACCGAGGTGTGCAGGGACTGGTACATGTTGGGCTTGGGCATGCCGATGTAGTCGCGGAAGCGGCCGGGGATGGGCTTCCAGATGTTGTGGATCACACCCAGGGCCTCGTAGCAGTCCTTGAGTTCATCCACCACCACCCGAAAGGCGATCAGGTCATAAAGCTGATCGATGTCCACGTTGCGCCTGAGCATCTTCTGGTAGATGCTGAAAAAATGCTTGGGCCTTCCGTAGACCGCGCAGGAGATGCCTTGATCGGCCATGCTGTCCAGGATCTGCTGAGTGACCTCGGCGATGAACTGCTCGCGGTCGCTTTTGCGGGTGGCCACCCCCTCCTTGATGCGCTGGTAGATGTGGGGTTCAAGGTAGAACAGGGTAAGGTCTTCCAACTCGGCCTGCCAGCGGCGGATGCCCAAACGGTGGGCCATGGGGGCGTAGATGTCCCGGGTCTCCTGGGCGATGTAGCGTTGCTTTTCCGCGGGCAGATGGCCCAAGGTGCGCATGTTGTGCAGCCGGTCGGCCAGCTTGATCAAAAGCACCCGTATGTCGTTGGCCATGGCCAGGATCATCTTGCGCAGGTTCTCGGCCTGCTGGGCGGTGCGCGTGGTGGCCGAGATCTGGGTGATCTTGGTGACCCCGTCCACCAGGGCGGCCACCTCATCGCCCAAGAGCCGCTCCACGTCCTCCGCCGTGGCCGGGGTGTCCTCCACCGCGTCGTGCAGGAGCGCGGCGCAGATGCAGGCCACGTCCTGGTGCATCTCAGCCAAAAGGGCGGCCACGGCCAGGGGATGGCTGAGATAGGGCTCACCCGAACGGCGCACCTGGTCCTTGTGCACCTGGGCGGAGTAGACATAGGCCTTTTGGATGGCGCCCACGTTGGCGCCGGGGTGGTAGGCGGTGACAGCGTCTATGATCTCATTGATGCGCAATAGGGCCACCAGACTAACCCAAGCACTTCATAAAGGCGGTACGTCCGGCTTCGCCAGCTAGCGTGCCGCTGCGGCCAAGGCGGGTCGAAAAGTAAAATTCCCCATGAAGTTGTCTGGCTCCCGGTGTGGCCGTCCGGCAGCCCAAGCCTTGGGCCCACTGGCTGCGTTGCCGGCTGTGCGCCAGCCTCGATGTAGTTGTCTTTGCACCTCCGGCTGTCGCTTGCCGGCGGCGGGCCGCCGGGGCCGGAGCGGGTCGTGATACCATCCTTTGCAACTGGCTCCCGAGGCTCCCGGTGTTACCCTCTGGGAACCCAAGCCTTGGACAGCCTTGCCATGGGTCGGCTGGCTGTGCCGCCAGTGAGCGGGTGTTGTGTCCTGGTGGAAGAAGGGTCAGTTTCAAAACCGCCTCTCAACTGTGGCCCAGATCATCAGTAAACCACCACACAACTACGATATCAGGGACAAGTCCTTTTTCATAGCTGCCAGCCAGGCTTTAGCTCAATTGTCCTGGTGGGTGCAAAGTTATCTTCCTTTACCTGCTGGTCTGATGAGCAGTACGTCTAGAGCAGAGGCTGGCCGCCGCCGGCCGACACCAGGTCAGCCAGGGCCTGGGCCGCGCCCTCAATGGGAAGCATCTGAACCTCGCCGCCGCGGGGCTTCAACTCGATTTCGCCTTGCTTGAGGCCCTTGGGACCCACCACCACGCGCAGGGGAATGCCCATGAGGTCGGCGTCCTTGAACTTGACCCCGGCCCGCTGGTCGCGGTCGTCCAGGAGCACGTCCACGCCCAGGGACTGCAGTTCGTCGTAGAGTTGACTGGCCACCTCCCAGGCCTCGCCCTCTTGCTTCATGGGCAGCACTCCCACCGAGAAGGGCGCGATGGCCAGGGGCAGGATCATGCCCCAGTCGTCGTGTCCCTGCTCGATGGCCGCGGCCACGATGCGGGTGACGCCGATGCCGTAGCAGCCCATGATGATGGGTTTGCTCTCGCCGTCGGCATCCAGATACTCCGCGCCCAGGGCCTGGGAATATTTGGTGCCCAGGCGGAAGATGTGGCCCACCTCGATGCCCCGGGCGAACTGGATCTCCCCATTGCAACGGGGGCAGGCGTCGCCCGGCGCAATAACGCGCAGGTCCGCCGCCTTGCCGGCTGGCACGTCGCGTCCGATGTGCACGCCGGTGAGGTGGGCGTCGGCCCGGTTGGCGCCGGTGACCATGGCCTCCAGGAGATACAGCTCGTTATCCACGTAGATGGGGATGTCCAGGCCCACCGGCCCGGTAAAGCCCACCGGTCCGTTACTGACTTGTTCAATAACTGCCGGCGGAGCCAGTTCCAACTCGCTGGCGCCCAGTTGGTTTTTCAGCTTGATCTCGTTGAGCTGCCGGTCGCCGCGTACCATGGCCGCCATTGGTTCACCGTCAGCCATATAGACCAGGGTCTTGGCCACCTGAGTCGGGGCCACCTTCAAGAACTCGGCCACCGCCTCCACGGTATGGGCCTCCGGGGTGTCCACCTCCACGGTGTCTTCAGCCGCCTCGGGGCGTTCGCCCTGGGTGATTACCACCTCGGCCTTTTCCAGGTTGGCTGCCCAGTCGCAGGCCAGGCAGGAGGCGATGGCGTCCTCGCCGGTTTCGGCCAGCACCATAAACTCATGGCTGAAGGAGCCGCCGATGGCACCGCTGTCCGCCTCCACCACTGAGAAGCGAAGCCCCAAGCGCTGGAACACCTTGGAGTAGGCGTCGTGCATCAGGCGGTAAGCCTGGGCCGAGGACTCGTCATCCATGTCAAAGGAGTAGGCGTCCTTCATGATGAATTCCCGCGCCCGCATCACCCCGAAGCGGGGCCGTATCTCGTCGCGGAACTTGGTCTGGATCTGGTAGAGATTCAGGGGCATGTCCCTATAGGAGCGGATCTCCTTGCGCACCAGGTCGGTGATCACCTCTTCGTGGGTGGGAGCCAGGCAGTAGTCATGATCGTGCCGGTCCTTGAAACGCAACAGCTCCTTGCCGTAGTGCTCCCAGCGGCCCGATTCCTGCCAGAGGTCAGCCGGCTGCACCCCGGGCATCAACAGCTCCTGGGCGCCGGCCGCGTCCATCTCTTGGCGCACGATGCGCTCCACCTTCTTGAGCACCCGGAGGCCCAGGGGCAGCCAGGTGTAGATGCCTGAGGCCAGTTTGCGAATCATGCCCGCGCGCAGCATGAGCTGGTGGCTGATCACCTCGGCCTCGGCCGGGGTTTCCTTGAGGGTCGGTATGAAACTCTGGCTGAACTTCATCTAGTCATTCTCTTCTGGTTGAGTTAATTGTTTAGCGTCTAACACCCGCTGCACCGCTTTGAGCAGTTCGGGCAACAGGTCAGCCTCGGGGAATTTCTTGACCACCTGGCCGCTTTCGAACAGCACCCCCTGTCCCCGGCCGCCGGCCACGCCCACGTCAGCATGCGCCGCCTCGCCGGGTCCGTTGACCACGCAGCCCATGATGGCCACGGTGAGGGGCTCGGTGATGGCGGCCAACTCCTTTTCAGCCGCCTCCAACAGGGGGATCAGCTCGATCTCGGTGCGGCCGCAGGAAGGGCAGGAGATGATCTCCACCCCGCGCGCGCGGAGCCCGCAGGCCCGCAGCAAATGCCAGGCCGCCTCCACCTCCTTGACGGGGTCAGCGGTGAGGCTGATGCGCAGGGTGTCGCCAATGCCTTCCAGGAGCAGCGCGCCGATGCCCACCGCGGACTTGACGGTGCCAGGCAAGAGGCCGCCGGCCTCGGTGATGCCCAGATGCTGGGGGATGTCGCTGGTCTCGGCCCAGAGCCGGCAAGCGGCGATGGTGTCCAGCACGTTGGAGGATTTGAGGCTCACCTTGATGTCAGTGAATCCCTTGTCCTCCAGCAGGCGCACGTGTCCCAGGGCCGCCTCCACCAAGGCCCGGGGGTTGGGTCCGCCGCAACGCTCCAAGATGTCCTGGGGCAGGGAGCCCGAGTTGGCTCCCACCCGGATGGGCGCCCCGTGCGCCCGGGCCGCGTCCACCACCCGCTGTACGGCGGCCTCGCCGCCGATGTTGCCCGGGTTGATGCGCAGGCCCGCAGCCCCGTTTTCAACCGCCGCCACCGCCAGGCGGGCTTCAAAGTGGATGTCGGCAATCACCGGCAGGGGGCTGGCCGCGCAGATTGGTTTAAAGGCCTCGGCCGCCTCCATATCCGGCACCGCGCAGCGGATGATCTCGCAGCCCGCACCGGCCAGGCGCTCTATCTGGGCCAGGGTGGCGGCCGCGTCCCGGGTGTCAGTGCTGGCCATGGACTGCACTGCCACCGGTGCGCCGTGGCCCAGGGGCACCTTGCCCACCACGATGCGGCGGGTTTGGTCCCGGGTGTACATCAGGCCAGGCCCCCCTTTACGAACAGCTCCTTGATGCCCTCCAGGCTCAAATTGACGATGCGGTCCGCGATTTGGGAGTGATCGGGCTTGGGGATGGTCACCCCTTTGGGCGCCTCGATCCTGGGCGCGGGATAAAAGCTCTTGATCAGGTTGGTCACCAGCACCGCCACCGGCGTGTCCTCCAGACTCTGGTCCAGTTTGGTCAGGCTGGTGCCCTCATAGGCGGCCAGGGGCTCATAGACCAGCTTCCTGATGCGGTCCAGCTCCTCGCTGTCGGCCAACTGGCCCAAGGGCGAGAGCACCTTGTCGGCCGAGGCCTTGGCTTGCTGGTGGATGATTTCATCGAGGCGTTGATGCAGGCCGCCCCAGAGTTCCTGGTCGACCTGCTGATTGATTTCGATCTTTTCCAGGGCGCTGTAGAGCAGGCAGCATTGGAAATGGCCGGCCATCGCGTTTTCGCTGACTTCGCTTTTGCCCAGGGCGGAGCCGGTGATCTGGTGATCGGCCAAGAGGCTTTTGGCCAACATCTCGGCGATGTCGGCGGAGAGGTTGTAAATGGCCAGGGCGTGTTGTTCCATGAGTATATCTATTCCGCTTCCTAATCAGAGGCTTAACGAGCAAGCCGTTGCTTATTATCAAACAATGCCTGTCAAATGAGGTTGTTAACAAGGGGCTGGCCTCGGGCAAGCAAGCGTCCGTCCATAAGGATGTGTCTTTCTGCTTCTTTTTCAATACCTCTTTACGAAAGCACCACAAGGCAACTCTACGGGTGATATTTTGCAGCGGCCCTGATCTCGCGCACCTCAATGCCTTGGGCCAGCAGCGCCGCGCTGAGCACTCCTTGTCCCGGGCCACCTCGGGGATTTTCACCCCGCGGGTCCCAGCCGCAGGAGGGTGAGCGGTCCTTGAGCAGGGCCAGGCGTACGCCGCTGTCCCGGGCCAATTTGGCCACCGCCAGGGCACCTTTGACAAAGGAGCCACTGACGTCGATTCCCTGCTCGTCCAGCAGACTGGCGATTCCGGCGATCACCTCTTGGCCCTCGCGGCCGAAAGTGGCGCCTGCAAAGCGTGCCGGCGGCCGGGGAGTGCCCAGGCCGCCCAGCACCTCGGGGCACAGGGCCAGCACCTGTTGGCCCTGGATCAATTCCTGCACCCGGGCCGACCAAGAGTGGCGGCCGTCGTAGCGCACCGGCTGGCCCATGAGACAGGCCGAGACCAGGATCACTCCACGATCTCCACCGGGGCCTCGCCGTCCTCGCGGCCCACGATCTCACCCACCAAAAAGGCCGCTTCGCCCAGGGCCTCCAGGCGCTCAACCACCTCCTCGCCCTGTTCGCCGGGCACCACCAGGGCCAGGCCCAGACCGGAGTTGAAGGTGCGGTTCATCTCGCGCTCGCTGAGCTTGCCGGCCTCTTGCAGCCAGCCGAAAACCGGCGGCACCGGCCAGGATCCCTTTTGGATCATTGCCTTACAGCCGGCGGGCAGCACCCGGGGCAGGTTTTCCAAGAGTCCGCCGCCGGTGATGTGGGCCGCGCCCATGATGCTGAAGTCGCGTTGTATGTTCTTGAAGGCCTCCACGTAGATGCGGGTGGGGGTCAGAAGCACCTCGCCCACAGTGCCTTCCAGGCCCGCCACGCGGTCATCCACGCTCAGTCCAAGTTCTTCGAATACGATCTTGCGCACCAGGGAGAAGCCGTTGGAGTGCAGGCCGCTGGAGGCCACGCCCACCACCGCCGCCCCCCGCCGCACCTCCGGGCCGTCGATTATGCCGCTCCGGTCCACCACCCCCACGGTGAAGCCGGCCAAATCGTATTCGCCCGGGGCGTACATGCCGGGCATCTCCGCGGTCTCGCCGCCCACCAGGGCGCAGCCCGCCTGGCGGCAGCCCTCCACCACGCCGGCCACCACCGCCTCGGCCACCCCCAGCTTGAGCTGGCCGGTGGCCAAATAATCCAGCATGAACAAGGGCCGGGCGCCGGTGACGATGATGTCGTTGACGCACATGGCCACCATGTCGATGCCGATGGTGTCGTGCTTGTCGGTCATAAAGGCTATCTTGAGCTTGGTGCCCACCCCGTCGGTGGAACTGACCAATACCGGCTGCTCGATGTGCTCGGTGTTCAGGGCCACCATGCCCGAAAAGCCGCCCAGATCGCTGAGCACCGCCGAGGTGTGGGTGGTCTTGACCAACTCGGAGATGTTTTTGACGAACTGGTCGGCTTTTTCAATATCCACGCCCGCTTGACGGTAGCGGTCATCCTGGCTCATGAGGCTCCTTTCGCCTGGCTGGTGAACGCGAATTTTAACTCTAGCAGAAAACGCCTGGGCCATAAAGCAAAGCCAGGTGAGTGAAGAGTTAAAAGAGATGGTTAAAGGTGGGAATCAGGTGAGGAATGTCTGGTAAAGGGCAACGTACATACTGGAAGGGTCCAGGTATTTGCGAAGCACACTGGCTAAATAAGGTTGTCAGTTATTGATAAAGGGGCTTTTAATGCCAGCGGGAAGTTTGACACTGTTCCACGGCCAGGGGCGGCTGGGGCGGTATTTTTCATTTTTTACAAACCTCTTTTCCTATACCCCCTCGACTAGCCGGGCCGCTTGGTGCATTCTGGATACGGCGGTTTTGAAAAAATTGGCCCCTTAACTTCCTGCGAGGATTTATTTGCTCGCCCAGGTAACTCCATTCCCCCTGCCCAGTCTGGCCAGCTCCCTGAACAAGCTGCCCGGCGTGGGGCCGGTCAGCGCCAAAGCCCTGGCCGCCCGGGGCCTTAACACCTGGGGCGACGCCCTGTTCTTTTTCCCGGCCCGTTACGAAGACCGGCGCCGGGTCACGGCCATAAAAGACCTGGAGGAAGGGCAGCTTGCCGTGGTCAAGGGCTCGGTGGAGTCCTCGGGTCGCTGGGGCCAGAAGGGCAAACTGTACAAGATCGTGCTGGATGATGGCAGCGGCAGCTTGCCTTGCCTCTGGTTCCGTTACAAACTGGCCCATTTGCAAAGCTTTGCGCAGGGCCAGGAGATTTTCGCGGTGGGCCAGGTGAGTCAGGGGCAGCCCCGCGGCCTGCAGATGGTGCACCCGGAGCTGTACCGGGTGGAGGATGTGGGCGAAGATCACCCCGCCCTGGGCCGGGTGGTGCCGGTGTATCCCGAAGTGGATGGTGTGCGGCCGGCCAGCCTGCGCAAGGTGATGGCCGAGCTGATCAAGCGCACCAGTGGCGCAATAGACGATCCGCTTTACGGCCATCTGCCGGATGAGTTGTACCCTCTGCCCGCGGGCCAGGCCCTGGCCCGGGCTCACCAGCCGCCCAAAGAGGCCGGCGAGGCGGGTCTTGACCCGGAGCGCGCCGCCTGGCGGCTGGCCCTGGCCGTGAACGAGCTTTTCTATTTCGAGTTGGGCCTGGCGCTCAAGCGCCAAAACCGGGAGTCGGCCAGCGCCCGGCCCCTGAATCCGCCCGGCCTTTTGCTGGAACGGCTTTTGACCGAGTTGCCCTTTGAACTGACCCCGGGCCAGACCCAAGCGGTTGAGGCCATCCGGGAGGACCTGGCCCAGCCACGGCCCATGGGCCGCCTGCTCTGCGGCGACGTATCCACCGGCAAGACCGTGGTGGCCGCCTGCGCGGTTGCCTTGGCCGCCGAGGCCGGGGTACAGAGCGCGGTCATGGCCCCCACCGAGGTGCTGGCCCGGCAGCACCAGGCCACCCTGAGCCGTCTGCTGGAGCCCCTGGGCCTGAAGGTGGCCCTGGCCCTGGGCGCCCAAAACGGGGCGGAGCGCCAGGAGGCGGCAGAGGCCGCCGGTGGCGGAGCTCAGGTCTTGGTGGGCACCCACGCCCTGTTTTCACAGCACATCGAGTTCGTTGACCTGGGCCTGGTCATAATCGACGAGCAGCACCGTTTCGGCGTGCACCAGCGCCTGGCCCTGGCGGCCAAGGGTGAACAGCCCCATCTCTTAGTGCTCTCGGCTACGCCCATACCCCGCACCCTGGCCCTGGCCCTGGCCGGGCATCTGGAGATCAGCGATCTGCCCCAACGCCCCAGGGGACAGCCCCAGGTGTCCACGCGAGTATTGGCCTTTGAACAGCGCCGCTCGGCGGTGGAGGCTTTGAACGATACCTTACAGCGAGGCGAGCAGGCCTATGTGATCTGTCCTCTGGTGGAGGCCTCGGACAAGATCGAGGCCCAGGACGTGGTGCAGACCCACCGCCGCCTGGAGGCCTACTTCCCGGAGGTGGAGGTGGGGCTTTTGCACGGCCGCCTGGACAGCGGGGCCCAGCAGGCCGCCCTGGCCGCCTTTCGCGAGGGCAAGAGCCGGCTTCTGGTGGCCACCACCGTGGTGGAGGTGGGGGTGGACGTGCCCGCGGCCACCCTGATGGTGGTCATGGCCGCCGAGCGTTTCGGGCTCAGCCAACT
>JANQFN010000228.1 GCA_028277825.1 Desulfarculaceae bacterium | reverse complement strand
CACCACGGTCTCCACCGCGAACCAGTCGCTGTTGTACAGCGGGGCCACGGTGGGGGCGTTGAGGCTGGGCAGGGCGTCCACCACGTCCTGCACCTTGATCTTGGGCACGTTCATCTTGATGGCCACCAGCTTCTCGGCCACCAGGGCACCCTTTAACAAAAGCGCGATCTGCTCGATCTTGGCCCGCTTGGCCGGGTCTTCCCAGGCCTCCTTATTGGCAATCAACTGGGTGGTGGACTGCATCAGTTCGGCTATGATCCTGAGCCCATGGGCCTTGATGGTGGAACCGGTCTCGGTCACTTCCACGATGGCGTCAGCCAGGCCGTTGACCACCTTGGCCTCGGTGGCGCCCCAGGAAAAGTGCACCTCCACGTCCACCCCGGCGGATTCAAAGTATTTGCGGGTGAAGTTGACCATCTCGGTGGCGATGCGCTTGCCGGCCAAGTCCTCGGGCCGCTTGATCGGCGAGTCCTTGGCCACGGCCAACACCCAACGGGCCGGACGGGTGGACACCTTGGAGTAGATCAACTCCTCCACGTAGACCACGTCCGAGTCGTTTTCCAGAATCCAGTCGCGGCCGGTGATGCCCGCGTCCAGGGTGCCCGAGGCCACGTAGCGGCTCATCTCCTGGGCGCGGCACAGGGAGCAGTCAATGTTGTGGTCGTCTATCTCGGGAAAGTAGGAGCGTCCGTTGACGTTGATGCGCCAGCCGGCGCGGCCGAAAAGGCGCACCGTGGCCTCCTGCAGACTGCCCTTGGGCAGGCCCAATTTCAGTGGTTCGGTCATTTACCGTAAACCTCCTTGGGATCAAAGACCGGCTCGCCCTCGCTGACCAACTCGTCACCCTCCACCCGGCGGTGGAAACAACTCTGCATGCCGGTGTGGCAGGCCGCTCCCCCGATCTGCTCCACCTGAAACAGCACGGTGTCCTCATCGCAGTCCAGGTACACCGCCTTGATCTTCTGCACGTTGCCGCTGGTGCCGCCCTTGTGCCACAACTCCTGGCGGGAGCGGGACCAGTAGTGCACCTCGCCGGTCTCCAGGCTCTTGGCCCAGGACTCGGGGGAGATGTAGGCCATCATCAGGACCTGACCCGTAGCCGCGTCCTGGGCGATGGCGGGGATCAACCCTCCGGTCTTTGCAAAATCCAACTCGATCATAGCAGGCTCCAACCGCCTGACACCCCGCACCATTATGTGATGTCGGCCCCTCACAAAATATACGGGTTAGTGTGCTTTGTGAACCTCTTTTCTTATAGCTGCTTCAAGGGGTTGTCAAGACGCACCCCCCAAAGATATAGACAATCGTCACTTGGGCTTAACTTGTTGTAACCCGGCCCAGGGCTACTGCCCAGGATGCTCGCGGGCGGCCACCAACTGCCCGCAAGCCGGGCACGGACCGCGCCGGACAAAGGGGGCGGGGCCTCGGTTAGCTTCCGGTCTCCTCGCCCGCCTCCTTAGCCGCAAGTTGCCCGCAGGCCGCGTCAATGTCCGCTCCCCGGCTCTGGCGGAGCAGGGCGGTGATATGCCGGTCGATCAGCTCCTGCTGAAAGGCCTGCACCGTGGCCGGCTCCGGGGCCGAGAAGGCCGCACCGGGGTGGGGGTTGAAGGCGATCAGGTTCACCTTGCATTTCAGGCCCTTGGTCCAGGCGGCCAGTTGGGCGGCGTGTTCCGCCCGGTCGTTGACCCCGCCCAAGAGCACGTATTCCAGGGTGATGCGCCGGGTGGGCTTGAGGGGATAGGCCATAAGCGTCTTTTTCAGCGCGGCCAGGTTCCACTTGCGGTTGATGGGCATCAGCTCATCGCGCAGGGCGTCATTGGGTGCGTTGAAGCTCACGGCCAAGGCCGCCGGCGTGGCCCGGCCCAGGGCGGCTAGGCGATCCACCCGGCCGGCGGTGGATACCGTGACCTTGCGCTGGCTCATCTGCAGGCCGTGGTCGCCCAGGATGTGCTGCAGGGCGATGAGCAGATTGTCCAGGTTGTCCAGGGGCTCGCCCATGCCCATGAACACCAGGTTGGTCAGGGGCTTGTCCGCTTCCGCCAAGCGGCGGGCGGCCAGCACCTGGCCCAGCACCTCGGCCGGACTCAGGTTACGCCTAAACCCCAGGCCGGCGGTGGCGCAAAAGGCGCAGGCCCTACGGCAGCCCACCTGGCTGGATACGCAGAGGGTGCTGTGTTCGGCCTCGGGGATCAGGACACTCTCCACCGCCGAGCCGTCGGCCAGGTTGAACAACATCTTCCGGGTGCCGTCTGCCGCGGTCTGCACCTGGGCCGGCTCCAGGTCCTGCAGCCGAGCCACCGAGGCCAGCCGGGCGCGCAGGTCCTTGCCCAGGCTGCTCATCTGCCCGAAATCCCGCGCCCCGTGCTTGTAGAGCCACTGCAGGACCTGGCGGGCGCGAAAGGGCTTTTCGCCCAGCCCCACCAGCAAGTCCTGCACACCTTCGGCGGTGAGGTCCCGGAGGTCGGGTTTGTTGTGGTTTGGCCCTGGCATGGCGCCTAGTTTACCTGAGAGGCATGAGCGAGGAAACTACAGAGCAATAGTTGTCATCGCGAGGAACGGCGGCATGGTGGGCTGTAATAGGCTAACCCTTCTCCGCCGTGACGTGGTGATCTTCCGCTTCCCTCACCCCGTGCAAAAGCAACAGACTCTTTCCTTCCCAGCCAAATCACGGGAAGCCGAAGATTGTCACGCTACGCCGGTAGGTGGCGTGGACCAAAAGTGCAACCATATTACCGGCGGGGCTCGCAATGACCACTATTTGCTTGAGTTAATGCTCGTCAGGTCTGGCACCATGCTGAAAAGTCAAATCTGTACTCAGAGGACTTTCCTTTATTAACCGCCTTGGTTTTTTCTCGATTTAACTACGGGCTAATCATCCCTGAGCCGCTGGGTCAAAAAGCGGTCCAGGGCGCCGGCGAAGCGCTGCTTGTCCTTTTTGCCGAACGGCGGGGGCCCACCGGTCTCCACCCCGCTTTCGCGGAGGCCGGTCATGAAGTCGCGCAGAGACAGGCGCTCGCGCACGTTCTCCTCGGTGTACACCTCCCCCCGGGGGTTGAGGCCGGTGGCGCCGGCCGCCACCACCGCCGCGGCCAGGGGCAGATCGGTGGTGATCACCAGGTCCTCGGGAGCCACCCTCTGGGCGATGTATTTGTCCGCCGCGTCTAGGTCCTTGGGCACCCGCACCGTGGTCACCAGCTTGTTGTTGGGCCGGGGCAGGTCGCGGTCAGCCACCAGGCAGACCTTGAGCCTCAGGCGCTGGCTGGCCCGGAATACGATCTCCTTGACCGGCCTAGGGCAGCCGTCGGCGTCAATCCAAATTTGCAAAATCTTTCCTCAGAAAAAATATGAATTGCCGCTGTTCACTAACCAAAAAACAGCTTTTAGCCATTATTAACAGAACGTTTAAACAATTTCAGATGAAAGCATCTGTTCCTGTCCGGCACAGCCAGCCAGACACTGGCAAGACTTCCGGCAAGCGACAGCCGGAGGTGTAGCTGAAACTACATCGAGGCTGGAGCGTAGCCGGCGACGACGCCAGGGGCTGACTGGCGCAGCCGGACAACGGACTATTCAAATACAACAGCCCAGTCGCGCTTCATGCTTACTATCTGCCAGCCGCGTTCCTTAGCCAAGGCCAGGGCCTCGGGCTTGGCATAGACGAACTCGCGGGGGTCGTCGTGGTTGAGTAGCAGCGCCAAGCCCCCGGGCTTGGCGCCGGCGGCGTAGCGCAGCATCCAGGCGTCGCCCATGGTGTTGCCAAAGGCCAGCACCGGGCCGTGGGCGGTGGCCAGCTTCAGGTTGTAGGCCTTGACCTTGCCCAGGTTCACCAGGCCGGGCATCTCCAGGCCCCGTCGGAACACCAGGCGGCCGTCTTGCTCAGTGACCGTGAGTTTGTAGCGGCTGCCGATGCAGCGGCCGGGAGAGACGCGCAGGTATTTCCGGCTGATGACTTGCAAGAGGGTGGTGGCCGTACCGGAGCAGACATAGACCGTGAAGCCCTTTCTATGCAACAGGTCGATCAACTCCAGTTGGGGTTTATACACCAGACGGCTCTGGGGCAGCTTTTTGGCGGGGTTGGGGTAGGTCTCAAACACCTTGAGGGCATAGGCCGCGAAGGCCTGCAAGGTCATGCCTTTATAAGGCAGGCCCAGCCAGAGGCCGATATGTTGGTGCAGATACTCCAAGTCCCCCCGGGCCGCGGCCTGGCAGAGACCGGCCTGCTCCGGGCCCTGGGCGGCGAATTGGCCGCAGTTCTCCTGGAGCCAGTGCAGGGCGGTCAGCTCTCCCCAACTGCGGGGCCGCTCACTCATCAGGGTGCCGTCCAGGTCAAAGGAGGCGATGCGCCGCTGTTGGGGTATGAACTTCTCCCCGCCGGCGGTGGTGGCCTCGGTTATGAAGTCAATGAGCAGGCTGCGCACCGGCCCCCGCCAGGAGGGCAACGGGTCCTTGGCCGGCGCGGGGGCGGCGGCCAAGAGCAGCATAACGGCGAGCAGAATGCCGATGGGCAAGCGCATGGTTTTGTAAAGGCGCATGTTAGCCTCCTTGTAGGTGCCTGTTCAGTATGCCAGAAGCCGATCGTCCTAAAAAGTTTTTGGATGCGAGAGTTCGGTGCAAGCCAACTCCGGCACAGCCAGCCGCACGTTGGCAAGATGGCCCAAGGCTTGGGCTGCCATATGATTTCGGTGGGAGCGAGGGCGTTCCGAGGGAATAATGGTAACTCGACGCGCCTCGCCCCCGGCGGCCCGCCGGCAGGCAAGCGACAGCCGGATGTGTAGCTTAAACTACATCGAGGCTGGCGCGAAGCCGGCAACGCAGCCAACGGGCCCAAGGCTTGGGCTCCCAAATGGTCACACCGGGAACCCCATCGTATGGTGGGGCGGATGTTGGCTCGACTCGTTTTGCCCCAGCGGTTCGCTGGCTGGTGAAGCCGGCTGCGGGGCTTGAGGCTCCGGGCCGGGCATGTCATAGTGTGTCAGCGCTTTGATGAGGCGCGGCGGGAGGATGTTCAAGTGCGCATAGGTTTTGTGGTGCAGCGTTACGGCGAGGGCGTGGACGGCGGGGCCGAGGTGCACTGCCGCCGGGTGGCCCAGCGCCTGGCCGCCAGCGGGCATGAATGCACCGTCTTGACCACCACCGCCGCCGACTACCTCACCTGGGCCAACAGTTTTCCACCCGGCGAGAGCGAATTGGAGGGCGTGAGGCTCAAGCGCTTTAGCGTGGCCCGGCGGCGCTGGGTGCGGCCCTTCAACCTCTGGGCGCGCAAGGTCTACCGGGGCGGCCAGCCCATTGACCTGCAATGGCGCTGGCTGGTGCGCCAGGGACCCTACGTTCCCGAGCTGTTGCAGCATCTGTTGGACCAGGGCGGCGACTACCAGGCCATCGTCTTTTTCACCTATCTCTATTTCCCCACCGCCGCCGGCCTGCCCCTGGTGCCGCGCCGGGCGTTGTTGGTGCCCACCGCCCACGACGAGCCCACCCTGTATCTGCCCCTGTTCCGGCCGGTGTTTCATATGCCCCGGGTGATCCTCTACAACACCGAGGCCGAGTGCGAACTGGTGGAGCGGGTGCAGCAAAACCGCCAGGTGCCCAACCGGGTGGTGGGCCTGGGCATCGACCCGCCCGCCCCGGGCGGTGAGGACGAATTCCGGGCCAAACACGGCCTGACCGGCGATTTCCTGCTCTATCTGGGCCGCATCGACGTGATGAAGGGCTGCGGCGAGATGTTTGAGCAGTTCCAGAACCTGGTGCAGCGGCCGAAGT
>JANQFN010000227.1 GCA_028277825.1 Desulfarculaceae bacterium | reverse complement strand
AAGACCAGTTTGCCAAGGGCCGTAACCAGATAAACGGCATTGAGTCCTTTTGGTCCTTTGCCAAGGCCAGGCTCATGAAGTTCAACGGGCTACCTTCCTTCACCTTTTACCTGCATCTGAAAGAGTCCGAGTTCAGGCTCAATTATCGAGGACAAAACCTCTATGCTATCTTGCTAAAAAATGCTGAAGGAGAAACCTCTCAACTAGTCAAGGCCCAAATTTTATCGGCTTAGAGCATGTGTCATACGGAAAAACAATTAGTTGAAATGTTTTATTTCACGTCCGAAAGGAATGCCCAATTTACGCATGCGGTGGCGGAGTGTGCTAGGGTTGATCCCAAGCAGTTCTGCCGCCCCGTCCTTCCCTTCCACCTTGCCGCCTGTGATATGGAGCATGGACCTTATATGAAGGCGAGTCATCTCATCCAAATTTGTCACCGCGGGTTTATCTTTTCCTGGTCCAGTGGCCAAGACGCCGGCCGGGAGTGATAGTTTCTCGCTGAAGTCCAAGGGCCCGCCTTGCCGAACAATCATGGCTCGCTCCACAGCGTTTTCCAGTTCGCGGACGTTGCCCGGCCAATGATGCTGCATGAGTCTTTGGATTGCCCCTTGGGCAAGGGCCGGGGACTCGAACAGGCCCATCTCCACCGATTTACGTTTGGCAAAGTATGCCACCAAATCGGCAATATCTTCCTTTCGTTGTCTGAGTGGAGGGATTTGGATCGGAAAGACTTTCAGACGGTAATAAAGGTCTTGGCGAAAGCTGTCCAGGCCCACCATTTCCTCAAGGTTGCGATGGGTGGCGGCCATAACCCTGATGTCCAAATTAATGGTCTTGCTGCCGCCCACCCGTTCGATTTCCTTTTCTTGCAGCACCCGCAGAAGCCTGACCTGGGCTTCCATGGTCAATTCAGCCGCCTCGTCCAGAAAGATGGTGCCGCCGTGGGCCCGTTCAAAGCGACCGCGCTTGCGGGCCACGGCTCCCGTGAAGGCTCCCTTCTCATGGCCGAACAGTTCACTGTCCAAAAGTGTTCCGGGAATGGCCCCGCAATTGACCGTGATGAAGGGTCCTTCCCGGCGGGGCGAAATGTCGTGCAGGTGACGGGCCAGAACCTCCTTGCCTACTCCAGTCTCGCCCAGGAGCAGCACCGGACTGCTAAGCGGCGCAACCCGTCGGATAAGGTTCATCACTTCCTTTAGGCCGCTGTCCGCGCCAACAATTTCCTTGCCGGCCTTTTTGCGCATCTCCTCCTGAAGATAGCGGTTGTCATCGGCTAACATCTCCTTGATTTCCAATAACTCGCGGAAACGGCGGCTATTGGACAGAGCGATAGCCCAGGGCTCTTTAAGTTGGGCCAATAGCTCCAGGTGCTCAGGACGGAAACGGTTGAAACCTTGAGCCCTGACCGTGAGGCTGCCCAACAGTTCACCCTCCACCCGCAGACGCATGGTCAGCAAAGAGGATCCTGGGGTGCCGATTGTTTGGCGGTAAATATCGGCCAATGTGTCTGGCGCCGGTCCGTTGGTGATTGTCAGGTCTGGAAACACCTTGGTGCTGAGCAATGCGGGCAGCCAATTGGGCGGAAAGGGAATGGGTAAGTCGGAGACGGTTCCCCCATTTTTATCGGCCCTGGCGTGAATTTTTACGCTGTTATTTTCCAAATCCAAAAAATTGAGCAGTAATTCATCGGCGGGGATGAACTGGCGTAGGTAAATGAAACAGCTATGCAGGGCCTGCTCGATTTCCAGGCTGCCGCAGATGCGCAAGGTGGCCTGATGGAAAAAGTCTTTCTCTTTTATATTTATATTCAAGAGGTTTTCCTTATCCAACCAAACTGTTGTATCTGACAGTATCATGTTGAACTTTCATATACAACGGTTTGTCCTGTCGTATATACCAGATAGTTCTGCTCCGCATTGTTAACTATCTGTTATTGCAGGATTGTTGAATTGGCACGCTTTGCGCATTCATATGTAGCAAACCCGGTGAAGCATGGATATGAACGTAATGGATATGAACGTAGTAGATTTGGTAGCGGACACCTGGCAGTTCAACTACTTGGGCTGCTATGGCGACGACTGGATCAGGACTTCCAACATCACCGCCTTGGCGGCTGACGGGGTGATTTTCAACAACGCCTGTGGGATTTTATGATGAAGCTCAAAATGGAGCAATGAACACGAGCCTTCCGCCGGACTGGCGTAAAGCCGACAGGAGAACCAAATGGGAAAAATACTAGACACTGCAGAGGCCCTCTGGACCGGAGAGAGCAATACATACTCTCAGCACCCCTTTGGACCGCCATACGGGGTGGAACCGATCACCGAAGGGGTCTGGTTCTACAAAGGCTTTGCCGGCACCACGGCTGTAGAGACCCAAGATGGGCTGGTCATGATCGACCCGGCGTCCATGTTCGACAGCCAGGTCAAGTTCGATGCCTTCCGTCAGGTCACCTCCTCCCGCTTGAACACGGCCATATTCAGCCACGGCCACACAGACCACGTATTCGGGGTGGAGCTGTACGTTGCTGAGAGCCAACAGCAAGGTTGGCCCAAACCGGTGGTGATCGCCCATCAGGCCATGCCGGCCCGTTTCAGGCGTTACCGTCGGACCGACGGTTGGAACTCTGTGATAAACAGCCGCCAGTTCAGGGGCGGGGTGGATCAGGTGCCCTGGCCCCGGCAGTACTACGAGCCTGACATCACCTATGCCGAAAAGATGGACATCAGCGTGGGCGGAGTGCCGCTGATGATCAGGCATAGCCGGGGCGAGACCGACGATCACACCTGGGTCTATTTCCCGGAGCAGAAGGTACTCTGCACCGGGGACCTGTTCATCTGGGCGGTGCCCAACACCGGCAATCCCCAAAAAGTGCAGCGTTACGCATCCGACTGGGCCAGGGGGCTCAGGGAGATGGCGGCCCTGGGCGCGGAGTATCTGCTACCCGGACACGGCTTCCCCGTGATGGGCGCGGACCGGGTTCATGAGGCCCTGAGCAACACCGCGGCCCTGCTGGAGTCTTTGCAAAACCAGACCATCGATCTGATGAATCAAGGCGCTTCCCTGGATCAGTTGATCCACGGGTTCAAGGTTCCCGCCGACCTGGCCGCGTTGCCTTATCTGCAGCCAGTTTACGATGAGCCCGAGTTCATTGTGCGCAACATCTACCGCCTGTACGGGGGCTGGTACGACGGCACCCCCAGCCACCTCAAGCCGGCCCCGGAGGCCGCCCAGGCCCTGGAGATCGCCGGCCTGGCCGGGGGGGCGGACAAACTTGCCGCCCGGGCCGAGAAACTGGCCCAGGCAGGGGATTTTCGCCTGGCCTGCCATTTGGCCGATTGGGCCCATCTGGCCGCCCCTGAGGATCAGGCAGTGAGCGCGGCGGCCAGCCGGATCTACCTGGCCCGGGCCAAGGCCGAGCCCTCCACAATGGCCATGGGCATATACATGGCCGCAGCTCAGGAACTGGGTGGCGGGGCCGGGGAAGGCAGGCTGGCCAAGGGGCAATTGATTCTGGCTCAATCGGAGCGGGGAGAGTTGGAATAAAAGGCACAACATGACCCACAGACAAGCCCAGAGCCAGGACGCCTGGCAAAGGTGTTTAACCCCGTTGGTGACGGCGGTAGCCCTGATCATGATCGCGTACCACATCATGATCGTCTGGCACCCATTGTTCGGTGAACTGATGAATCAGAACACCCATCTTGGCTTTTGTCTGGTGCTTTTGTTTCTGCATTGGGCCCGGCTGGCCAAATCAGCCGGCTGGCGGGCCATGCTGCTGGCCGGGGCGGCGTTCAGCCTGTTTTTGGTGCTCTACATGGCGGTGGAGTACGAACGCCTGGACATGGAGGCCGGCTTCCCCGAGCCCCGGGACGTGGCGGTGGGGGTGGCCCTGATCCTGATCGTGATTATCAGCACCTGGAAGAGCTTCGGGTCCATCTTTCCGGTGCTGGTGCTCATGGCCATTGCATATGCCCTCTGGGGTCAGTACGTGCCTGGGGTCTTGAGCCATCCTCCCCTTGAGTTCGGATACATTGTCTCCAACCTGTCGGTGGGCTTCCAGGGCATCTATGGCATGCTTATGAACGTCTCGGTGAACGTCCTGTTTCTGTTGGTGATCTTCGGCTCCATCTTCGAGGTAACCGGGGTCACCAAGTTTTTTATGGAATTCGGCGCCTTCCTCAGTCGCCACCTGCGAGGAGGGGCCGGTCAGACAGCGGTCTTCTCCAGTTCCTTTGTGGGCATGGCCAACGGCGTGGCCGTGGCCAACGTGGCCATCACCGGGTCCTACACCATCCCGGTCATGAAGAAATCCGGCTTTTCCGGTGCTCAGGCCGCAGCCATTGAGGCCATGGCCTCCACCGGCGGACAGCTCACCCCGCCCATCATGGGCATAGCTGTGTTCATCATGGCAAATTTCCTGGGCACCACCTACGCCGATCTGATGGGCAAAGCGCTGTTGCCAGCCATCGCCTATTATGCCATTGCCGTCACCGGAGTGATGCTCATTGCCGCCCGGGAGGGCATCCCCCTGTCCAAGGCCAAACTCAACCGCCGGGTGTTGGCCCAGGGAGCCCCGGTTTTCTTGCTGCCCATGACAGTGCTCACCGTGGTTTTGATGTTGCGCTACTCCGCGGGCAACGCGGCCTTCTGGAGTATTGTGACCTTGCTGGCGGTCTCCTTTGCCCGGCCGGCCACGCGGCCGGACTTGAAGGTATTGCTTCATAACCTGGTGAAAGGGGCCATATTGGGAGCCACCTTCGGCGCGGCGGTGGGCTGTATTGGCATCCTGGTCAAGTGCATGACTTTCACCGGGCTGGCCACCAAGTTCAGCCTGCTCATCACCGGCCTGGCCGGCTCGGCGCTCTTGCCCGCCCTGATCATGACCATGATCCTGTCCATTCTGCTCAGTTCCTCCACCCCCACGGTGATCGCCTACGTGGTGGTGGCCTTTCTGGCCGCCCCGGTGCTCACCGAACTGGGGGTAGCCAAGACGGTCTCCCACCTGTTTGTCTTTTACTTCGCCATCATGGCTGCGGTGACCCCGCCGGTGGCCGGAGCGGCCATGGTGGGCAGCCAGTTGGCCGGGGCGGGCTATATACGCTCTTCCTGGGAAAGCTTCAAACTGGTGGGGCCGTTCTTCCTGCTGCCGTACTTTCTGGTCAACAACCCGGTGATCATCGCCCAGAGCCAACCCTGGCCCCAGGCGGTGATGGGCCTGACGGCCCTGGTAATCGCCATGGGCAGCCTGATGTGCTTTGCCCAGAGGTATTGTCTGACTCACATTGGCCGCCTGGAGGGATTGGGCTTTTTGGCCGCTGCGGTCCTGGCCTCTTTGTATGGCATCTACGGCCAGGTGCCTATGCTGGCGGCCTCACTGGCGGTCAGCACCATCCTGTTGGTCATGCAGTGGCGTAAACGCAGATCAATACAGCCGGGCGCCCTGTCCCGACGGAGAAGCAGATCAATTGACTAAGGTCTCATTAACGGGAAGGGAATCAAAGCCATGAAAAAAATTATCCTTGTAATGATTCTGGTGTTAGGGCTTGCCCAGGTTGCCCTGTTGACCACAGGCGTCCTGGCCTCGGACAGGAAGCCGGTGGAAGTGGTGTTCATGACCACGCCCTTTGGCACCCATATGTACGCCATCGGAGCGGCCGCCGAGCAGGTGTTCAAGAAGGCCGGATCCTGGGTGCATATAAAGCACCAAGAGACGCCGGGCGCCATGTACATGTACCGCTACATTGTCAAGAACCGGGAAAAGATGAAAAAAGGCCAGGTGGCGCACACCATCGCCATCGGGGCCACCGGCCTGGTGGATTTTCTGGCCGAGGGCAGACTCATGTTCAAGAAGTTCCCCTGGCCCACTTGCAAGGCTCTGGTCTCCTCGCCGGCGGTGGTAGGGACCTATGTCACCACCGACCCCAAGATCAAGACTCTGGCGGACCTGGCCGGCAAACGGGTGGGCACCGGCGAGCGTTCCCGGCCGTTCCAGGGCGTACTCCTGGATAAACCCCTGTTCGGAGCCATGGGTATCTTCAAGAAGATCAAATGGTCTCCTCTTGGTGCAGTGGGATGCAAGGATGCCTTTTTGAACGGTCGCCTTGACGCGGTGCCTCTGCGCATGATGGGCCTTCTGGTGGTGGGCAAGGACGGCCAGTTGGTGATCCCCAAGAGCGCCGGCGGCCCGGCAACCATGGAGATACTCAATTCGGGCAAAAAGCTTTACTTCATCCCCTATACCGCAGAGGCCCTGAAAAAAGCCAACAGCGTCCCCGGCGCGATTACCCAGAATGCCGCAGTGTTAAAAAAAGGTGCCTTCAAGGGCTTGGACCGGAACCTGTTGGGCCGGGCAGGCCCCGGCGCGGTGCTTTGCGACGCGGGCCTGCCTGATGACATAGCAGCAGAGATCGCCCGGGTGTGGGCCAAGCACCGCAAGGATTTTGCCAAGTACCATGCGGTGCTCAACTTCCTGCCTCTTACCCCTTATCCCCTGGGGGCCAGGGAGGGCCAGGTGCACCCCGGCACCATACAGGCCATGAAACAGATGGGACTGGCCATCCCCAAGGTCAAATTCTAACGGACACGATGGGGAGGCTCCCCTTCGGGGCCTCCCCGCTGGCATTGGAAGATTTCAGAGACTGCTCCGGAGAATATTATGCCCAAAAATTTCGCGGCCTGGCCCAGGGGCTGGCCTCGCAACCTGGAGTATCCCGATCTGCCCATCCACGAGATACTGGACCAGAGCGCGACGCGCATCCCCGATCGCACGGCCATGATCTTCATGAACCAACAGATCACCTACGGCCAGTTAAAGAAACTGTCCGACCGTTTTGCCGCCGCCTTGGCCGGCATGGGAGTGGCAAAAGGAGACCGGGTGGCTATCCATCTTCCGAACTGCCCCCAATTCGCCATAGCCTATTTTGGCCTGCTCAAGGCCGGGGCGGTATTCAGCCCAGTAAGCCCCATGCTAAGCTCCAAAGAGGTAGCCTTCCAACTGGCCGACTCCGGGGCGCGGGTCCTGGTCTCCCTGGACCAGATATATCCTGGTATTGCCCAGGCGGGGACCGAAGCAGGGGTCAAACAGAGTATCATCGTGAGCCTGGGCGATGCCTTGTCCCCTCCGGCGCCGCCCGCCCAGCGGCCTTCACCCGGGAACCTGGCCTTCAACTCGCTGTTGCTTGAGAATGAGCCCAAGCCGCCCCGGGTGTCGATTGATCCCCGGAACGATCTGGCCCATATCGCATACACCGGGGGCACTACCGGCCGTTCCAAGGGGGTGATGCTCAATCACTGCAACATCATGGCCAATGTGATGCAGGGCTCACTGTGGTGCCTGGGTGCGCGGGTGGAGACCGTGGAAGGACAGATGAAGCTGGAATATGAAAAAGGCCCGGCCACCGCTGCTCAGCGTATTATTCAACGCGACCAGGAGGTGGCCCTGATGGTGCCGCCCTGGTTCCACGCCATGGGGGTAGTCTCTTTGAACAACCAGATTTTTCTGGGTAGCACCGTCATCGTTTTTCCCCGCTTCGACCCGGAACAATTCCTGACCGCGGCGGTAAAATGCAGCGCCACCTTAATGAACGGCGCACCGCCGGTCTACCGCCAGATATTCAACCATCCCGCATTCAAGGGCAATGAGCTTCAGCACATCAAGTGGGCCGTCTCCGGGGCCGCGCCTTTGCCCGTGAGCCTCATCGAGCGCATGCTGGAGCATATCCCCGGCGTGATCACCGAAGGCTACGGCCTGTCCGAGTGTTCGGCGGCGGCCACGGTCAACCCCCCCAACCGGGAGGGCATGCGTCCGGGCAGCATCGGGCTGCCCCTGTTTGACACTGAGTTGAAGGTGGTTGACCTTGCCAGCGGGAAAACCCTGCCCCCCGGTGAGGAGGGCGAAATATGTATCAAGGGTCCCCAAATGATGCAGGGGTACTGGCAAAATCCCCAGGCCACCGCCAACGTGCTCAGAGACGGCTGGCTGCATACCGGCGACATCGGTCGCGAGGACCAGCGGGGTTACTTTTACATCACCGACCGTTTAAAGGACATGATCCTTTACAAGGGCTACAACGTCTATCCCCGGGACCTGGAAGAGGTTTTGCACCGTCATGGGTCTGTGGAGCTTTGCGCAGTGTTGGGCAGGCCCGATGCGGACAGCGGCGAAAGGGTAGTGGCCTTTGTACAACCCAGAGCCGGGCACAAACCAGATGCTGAAGAACTCATGGAGTTCGTCAATGGCCAAGTGGCCCATTACAAAAAAATCAAGGAACTCTTTTTGGTTGAGCGGATACCGGTGAGCCATGCCGGCAAGGTGCTCAAACGGGTGCTCAGGGATGAGCTGGCCGACTAAGAAACCACACAGGAGAAGCGGTCCATGACATATTGGTTTGAAGACCCCATCCTCAGGAACCTGGCCTCCCTGGCTTGGTCCACCTCGACCAGGGGGCTTATGACCAGATTCGCTACACCCCGCATCTTCGTGAGGGCCAACGTCATGCCCACCGGACCGGTCCTGGGCGCCACCGCCCGGTCCAGGTCCGCAAGATAGCTCTTGGCGGACTTTGTTACCTGCCGCGTTTTGAACTTGTTCTTATTGGCGCTGGCCTTCAGGCTGGCGCTCGCTCCTGACCCCGAACAGGTAGCCGATGAAAAGCACCTTAAACAAAATCACCGGGTCCACCGTGGGACGATATGGAGGTGGCTGGTTGGGACTGCCAATATTTTCGGTTAGTTATCTTTTTCCGCAGCTCCCGGTTCTCGCGTTCGAGCCGCTTGGGTTCTTCCAACTCCTCACTGGTCAGCCCGGGCCGAAGACCGTGGTCACGCTCTCTCAAGTAATGAAGTCTCCGGCAATCACGGAGCGGTTCAACAGAGTATCTTGGAATGTTGTCTGTGGGGGGGGATTGTCTCTTTGTCAGGCCGGGTCTTTTCTCCTCTCTTTGTTTCTTTCTTTTTTGTCCCAATCCAAAAAGGCAAGATGGCTGATTCTTTTCTTGGTTCGAATTAAAAGAGAAATTGTGTCCCCTCACATAACCGTACATTCTTCCCGCCCACCCAAAAGGATGTAATGAATTTTAAGGGTTAGCCTTAATAAGGGTTGTAGTGATTTGCCTAACATTATAAAGCGGTTGCCCTGAGCATCGTTCAGTAAAATTTTTCCTTTTGGGGCATGAACTATGGGAGGAATGCCCTTGGGAATTCACTCGATGTCACCCGGCCAAAAACCCAGGAGGAGGTTCTTCAACAAGGCCAAATCCTCGCCTGCTGACCGGGATTGATTCGGGGTGAGTATCAGGCCCTTGAGTTTTCACTTATAGTTTGGTAGTAATTTTTAGTGGGGGTCAACCTGAATATATATCACTTCAAAAAGGGGCGCATTGGTAGGTGAAAGACTACTATATTCATCCAATAATAAAATAATGGGATAGACAGGGAATCATGATGTCAGCACTGTCCAGTAGGCTTCCCAAATTGCAGGGCGTAACACGTCCTTTCGTATGGATCTATCTGTCTTTAATATTCCTGGTTAGTGTTGGGCTGTTTTGCTACGACAGAATCGAAATAGAAAATCAAATAAAACATGTAGAAAGTAATGAACGCTATCAAGTGGAGATGTACCTTAACGCTGCCCGCCAAGCGATTTGGGAAATATCCTCCGACTTGCGCGGCCTCAGCGCTCGCCACCTTATTTCAAAGTACTTGTCATCCGGTGATGAGAATAGCGGTGCGCTTCTCAACGATGAATTTATGGCCTTGGCAGCCGCCAAAAAGTATTATGACCAAATTCGCCTAATCGACTTGAACGGTAAGGAGATGTTGCGAGTCAACTGCGTTAACGGCTCACCAGAAATCATTCCTCAGCATAAAATGCAGACAAAGTCCAACCGTTATTATGTCAACGAAGCACGGTTACTGGACAGGGGCCAAATCTATATATCTCCTCTGGACCTGAATGTGGACCATGGGCAAATCGAGTGGCCTATTAAACCTATGCTCCGGTTAGCTATACCGTTGTTCGACCAGCAAGGTGAAAAGAAAGCGGTGTTGGTGACCAACTATTTGGGTCGCGACCTTCTATCTCGTTTAGCGGCATTTCAAAAAAACGCTCCAGGGCAACTCATGCTTCTCAACCGGCAGGGGTATTGGCTCAAGGGACCTTGGCCTGATGCCGAGTGGGGCTTCATGTTTCCCCAGAGCCGAGACAAAACTTTTGCCCAGCGCTTTCCAAGAGTATGGAAAATAATTTCGTCTCAACCAACTGGACAGATTAGCTTAGCCAGCGGCATGTTTACCTTCGCCATTTTAGAAATATACGAATCCGCTGGCCAGCCCAAGGAAACTTACCGCCATATTTGGAGAGTTGTTTCCTGGGTGAGCCCCAAAGCCATTGCAAGCTTACTGTGGCCATTACAAAAAAAACACATAATCATATTTTTTACACTAGCTCTGCTTTGCCTACCGTTGGCCGGATTGGCGGCCAAGACGGTTGCCCAGAAGCGGCGGGTAAATGAGGAGTTGAGCCAGCATTATCAACAGCGCGAAGTGATGAACTCCTTGCTGCAGTTGGCCCAACAAGACCTGACCATGAGAGATTTTTTATCCCGCACTCTCAAGGAAGTCCTCTCCGTCCCATGGCTTGCTGTTGAAAACAAGGGGTCGATTTTTTTAGTTGAAAATGACCCTGAAATGCTAGAGTTAAAAGTGCAACAAAATCTCCCCGAGCCAGTATTAATCGATTGTGCGCGCGTTCCTTTTGGGAAATGCCTTTGCGGCAATGCCGCTTCCAAGCAAAAATTATTGTTTGCCCCGGATATCGACGATAGCCACGAAATTGTTTATGAAGGGATAAAACCCCATGGTCATTTTTGCGTCCCCATACTTTCTAAGGAAAAATCTCTCGGCGTCCTAAGTCTGTATACAGTTTCTGGCCACCAACTTAATAAGCATGAAGTAAAATTCCTCACTGTCGTGGCCAATACCCTTGCCGCTGTTATCGAACGTAAACGGGCGGCAGAGAATCTGCAAAAAAGTGAACAAAGCTTAAGTGCTGCTCAAAAGATTGCCCATATGGGAAATTGGGAATGGGATATAGTAAACGATACAGTAACTTGGTCGGCTGAGATATACAACTTATTGGGATTAGACCCGGAAGAATTTGACCCTAGTTATGACACCTTTATGAAGGCTATACATCCCGAGGATAAGGAGTTTATTGAGGAATCTTTCAAAAAAATGTTCCACCAAGACGAATCCTTTAATATCGAGCATCGCATCGTCCACCCAGATGGCAATCAACGTATAGTGCATGAGGTGGGAGAGGTTTTCCGGGATGAGACCGGAAAGCCACTACTCATGATAGGCACAGTGCAGGATATTACCGAGCGCAAACAGGCAGAGGACCAGCTTGAAATGGCCCGCAAGGTATTCCACAACGCCATCGAAGGCATAACTGTCACAGATGCTCAAGGCAATATTGAGTATGTCAACCGTGCCTTCACCAGAATCACCGGCTACAGCCAAGAAGAAATCCTGGGGCAAAACCCGCGCATTCTCAGGTCTGATCGTCACCTACCAGACTTTTACACTCAAATGTGGGAGTCTATAGCTAAAAAAGGTCATTGGGCGGGTGAAATATGGAATCGCCGTAAAAGCGGTGAAGCTTACCCCGAGAAACTCAACATTACCGCCATCAAGGATGCCAGTGGTCACAACAAAAATTTCGTGGGTGTTTTTCATGATATTAGTGACATAAAGCGAGCGGAAGAGGAGATAAAGTACAAAACCAATTATGATTTTCTTACCGGACTACCCAACAAAACACTTTTTGACGAACTTTTGACTTTGGCCATTGCCCGTGCCCAGCGCGAAGATAATGGTCTGGCTGCACTATCTATAAACTTAGATAATTTTAGCCATGTTAATACAAATCATGGTTACGCTAGAGGTGACTCGTTGTTGCGGGTAATCGGCGAGCGTCTGAGGAAATTGCTGCGCAAGCAGGATGCCGTGGCTAGATCGGGCGAAGACCATTTTCTTATCTTTGTGGAAAGTGATAAAGAGGGACACGAAGCGTCTTTTGTGGCCCAACGCCTTCAAAAAGCCATAAGTGAATTTTTCGAGATCGAGGGGAGTAAAATATATATTACTGCCAGCATTGGTGTTGCCGTATTTCCGCAAGATGGCCGGGACACAAAGACCCTGCTTGCCAATGCCGACATAGCCATGCGTCAGGCCAAGGCAGAGGGACCAAACGAGATCAAACTCTTCGATTCTGCAATGAACCAACAGGTTGAGTGGCGCACAGCAACGACCGTCGCTCTGCGTCAAGCCTTGGAGCGACATGAGTTCCTGGTATATTACCAGCCCAAAGTGGAATTGGACTCAGCCAATATACGCGGCATGGAAGCTTTGGTGCGCTGGCAGAGGCCCAACGAAGGTTTGATCCCTCCGGATGATTTTATCCCTTTGGCTGAAGCAACGGGACTCATTGTGCCTATTGGTGAATGGGTGCTCCGTGAGGCCTGCCGGCAGACTGCAATCTGGAGAAAATCGGGACTACCTGATCTCCGGGTGGCGGTCAACCTCTCAGCGCGGCAGATGCAAGAACCTGAATTGATGAAAACCATTCTGGCCATCATCACGGAGACGGGCCTGCCTGCCGAAGGATTGGAACTGGAGATAACCGAAAGTGCAATAATGACCGACTTCAAGGCTGCGGAGTCCTTTTTTCGGCAGCTCAGAGAGATAGGGGTTAGCATCTCCCTTGATGATTTCGGAACCGGCTACTCGTCTCTTTCCTACCTGAGGCGTTTGCCTGTGGATTCAGTAAAAATTGACAAGTCCTTCGTGGATGACCTTCCCGATGATCCAGAAGCCGTTGCAGTTGTTACTTCCATAATTTCTATGACACATAGCCTTAACTTAAAAGTGGTTGCTGAAGGCGCCGAAACTAAAAAACAGCTTGATTTTTTGCGCCTCATTCACTGCGATACCGTACAGGGATATATTTTCAGCCCACCGCTGCCTAGCGATGAGTTCCACAAATTATTAGCGGAAAGAAGGAACTGGAATGCCCTAAAAGGACAGACATAACACCTCTATGATTTGTAGTAGACATGCACGTAGATGACCTTGTCAACCCGTACAGAATGGCCATTGAAATGCTTAATTTATATGTTTTGGTCTAAAAATGCCGAATCCACCCCAAATCATGGAGTGGATAAGGGCTTAGCCAATAGCGGCTGGGCCTTTGTTTTGAGTTTGGGTGGACACGAACTCTGTCTCCAGGTTGATCTGGTGGCTTCCGGCCAGCACCCACTCATCGTCCGCTTGTCCGAGTTGTGTTCCTCTCCGGGCCGGGGCCTGCGGTGCCGGCACTAGGCACAGACGGAAACATCAAGTTAATAGCTTTTTGCCGGGCGGGTGGCTCCAATGCGTTTATAATTGAAGCCAAATCCCCTTGCGCGGGCCAAGGGCCTGTACTCTGGTTATTTTGGCGAGGATGCGCTTATGGATATCGTGGGCGGAGATTGGCTCAGCACCGATCCGGTGGTGTCGCCGGACGAACTCATACAGGCGGTGGACCAGGCGG
>JANQFN010000242.1 GCA_028277825.1 Desulfarculaceae bacterium | reverse complement strand
TTGGCCGGCGTGTTGTTTTCCGACCGCTTCATCCTGCGCGATTTGATCTGGGTGGAGACCATGCTCAATTTCCTGAGCCTGGCCTACCTGCTGATACTGGTCAACTACATGGGGCACCGCCGGACCTGGTCCCTGACCGCCGGCGTCCTGGCCATCTTGCTGGTGGTCGGCGGCCTGTGGGGTTCGGTCAATATGCCCGCGCGCATAGACGCCAACGTTAATAAATACGGCTGGTCACCGGGGCGCTATTTCCACGGCGTGTTCGGGGCCAACCACCGCCGCTTTGACGATCTCATGCGCCAGCGCTACGGAGGCCAGGGCCTGCCCGCGGCCTGGGCCTTCAAGGAACTTGGCGCCCAGGCCTATCGCCACGCCGAGATCAAGAACATCCTGGGTTTTGTCTTCCGCAACCTGCCCCTGGACCTGACCCGGGTGGGGGCGGTCCTGCCCGGCCAGCCGCTGTGGAAGAAGCATCCCCAGGCGCGCATCACCAAAGCGCCGGCCGCACTAAGCCGGGCCCTGTTGATCGATCCCCTGGGACTGACTCCGGAAAAGCGGGGCTTTTTGGATCAGGAACTGATCTGGGAGCACTCGGAGTATTTGGATAAAGACGCGCCCCCGCCCGCGCGGCCCTCCCTGGCCATCCTGCCCCGGGGCGACCTCAGGGTGTTTGTGTTCGTGGAGCCAAAGCGCTTAAAAACCCTGCGCCGGGTCCTGGGGCCGGGCAGGGGCAAGCAGCAACCCGCAATCGAGGTCTTCGAGGGCGGACAGAATCTGAAGTTCCAGGGTCTGGAAATTACCCGCTACACAGTGCTGCCCCTGAGCCGTCTGGGAGCCAAGTATTTCTTCGTGGTCCAGCCGCGCTATCCCATCTGACTCCGGCGGGCGGCCTTCGGGCCGGCGGCGCGGTCTAAAACCCCTCGACTTGACACCGGCTGGCCGCTATATTCCAAGCAACCGTGGAGAGGGCGAAAGCGTCTATGGAGATCTGGCAAGCAGCGGTTCTGGGATTGGTGCAGGGGCTCACCGAGTTTTTGCCGGTCAGCTCCTCGGGCCACCTGGTCCTGGGGCAGCGCCTTCTGGGCTTTTCCGAGCCCGAGTTGATGTTCGACGTGGCGGTGCACGTGGGCACCCTGCTGGCGGTGGTGCTGGTGTTTTGGGGGGATATCTGGTCCATCCTGCGCGGCCTGTTCGTCTACAGCGACGCCGAGGGCCGGCGGGGACGGCGCATGCTCTGGCTGGTGGTGGTGGGCTCCATACCCACCGCCCTGATGGGTTTTTTCTTCAAGGACATCTTCGAGGTGATGTTCTCTTCGCTTTTGACCGTGGGCCTGGCCCTGCTGGTCACCGGCTGGCTCTTGATGGCCACCGCCCTGATCAGCAAGAAGGGCCGCCAGATCGAGCAAGTGGGCGCGGGCCGCGCCCTGTTGGTGGGTTTTGCCCAGGGCATGGCCATTACACCGGGCATCAGCCGCTCCGGGGCCACCATCTCCACCTCGCTTTTGTTGGGCATCGACCGCCGTCTGGCCGCGCATTACTCCTTTGTGCTCTCCATCCCAGCCATCCTGGGCGCCCTGGCCCTGCAGCTGCACGAGCTGGGCCCACCCACACAGGCGCAGCTCAATCCGCTCTTGGTAGGGGTGCTCACCTCGGCCATCAGCGGCTACGCGGCGCTACGGGTGCTGCTCAGGATAGTGCAGGCTGGCGGCTTCCACTGGTTCGCGCCCTACTGCTTCGCCCTGGGCCTGGCGGCCCTGGCCTGGAACTTTTGGGGATAGGCTGAAGCGATGAATATCTTTTCCGTGGTAATGGCCGGCGGCAGCGGCACCCGCTTCTGGCCGGCCAGCCGTGAAAAGCGGCCCAAACAACTGCTCACCCTGTTCGGCTCGGGCAGCCTGTTGCAACAAACCATCGAGCGCCTGGCGCCTTTGACCGGCCCGGAGCGGGTGCTGGTGGTCACCGGCCAGTCGCATGCTCAGGCGGTGTCAGAACAACTTCCTCAAGTGCCCGCACGGCAGATCCTGGCCGAACCCGCGGCGCGAAACACCGCCGCCGCCGCCGGGCTGGCCGCGGCCTGGGCAGCCCGGCACGACCCGGAGGCGGTGTGCTTGGTGCTGCCGGCCGACCATTTGATCACCCAGGAGGCCCTGTTCATCGAGACCTTGCAGCGGGCCGCCCGGCTGGCCGCCGGCCAAGACGTACTGGTCACCCTGGGCCTCACCCCGCGCTCGGCCGCCACTGGCTTCGGCTACATCGAGGCCGGCCAGGTGCTGGACGATGCGCCGCCCCAGATCTGCCAGGTAAAGGCCTTTCACGAAAAACCTGACTTGGCCACCGCCGAAAAATATTTGGCCTCGGGCAAACACTGGTGGAACTCGGGCATGTTCGCCTGGCGGGCCGAGGTGCTGCTCAAAGAGATCGCAGAACACCTGCCCGGGCTGGCCGCGGGCCTGGAGGAACTGACCCCGGCCCTGGGCACGGACCAGCAAGCCGAGGCCCTGGCCCGGGTCTATCCCCGGCTGCCGGCCATCAGCGTGGACCACGGCATCCTGGAAAAGAGCGACAACTTGTGCGTGGTGCGCGCCGACTTCGGTTGGTCCGACGTGGGCTCCTGGGAGGCCATGGCCGAGCTGTGGGACGCTGATGCCGAGGGCAACGCCAGCCAGTCGGGCAACCTGCTGGCCATCGAGGCCAGCGGCAACCTGGTCTCGGCCCAGGGGCGGCTGGCCGCTCTGTTGGGAGTCAAAGACCTGGTGGCGGTGGTCACCGACGACGTGCTGTTGATCCTGCCCAAGAGCCGCAGCCAGGAGGTCAAACGCTTCGTGGAGCTTTTGAAAGACAACGGCGAGGACCAATACACCTGAGTTGGAGTTGACATCGTTGGAATGGCTTAACGAGATAATCGCCTGGTTCAAGGGCATGGTGCAGTGGGTGGCTGACTTCGCCTACACCCCCTACGGCGTCTGGGCCTTGGGTATTCTTTCATTCGCCGAAAGCTCCTTTTTCCCCATCCCGCCCGACGTGCTCTTGATGGCCCTGGCCGTGATGGAGCCCGAGTTGAGCCTGTGGTTCGCCACCGTCACCACCGTGACCTCGGTCTTGGGCGGCATGTTCGGCTATCTGATCGGCTACAAGGGCGGCCGGCCCCTGATGCACCGCTGGTTCTCCAAGGAAAAGGTGGCCACGGTGGAGGGCTATTACCAGCGCTACGACGTATGGGCGGTGGGTGCGGCCGGGCTGACGCCGCTGCCCTACAAGCTGTTCACCATTACCGCCGGGGTGTTCGCCCTGAGCTTCCCCCGCTTCGTTTTGGCCTCCATCGCCAGCCGGGGTCTGCGCTTTTATGCCGAGGGCTTCTTCTTCTGGTTCTTCGGCCCCAGCATCCAAAAATGGGTGCAGGAATACTTCGGCATTATCACCGTGGTCTTCCTGGTGGTGCTGGTGGGCGGCTTTTGGCTGGTCAAGCACCTGGGCAAAAAGGCGGTGCATTCGGAGAATAAACCGTGAGCTCCCTGCCCGGCCCTCTGCGCCTGGAGCCGGTCTTCCTGCCCAAGGTATGGGCCGCGCCCGGCTTCCCCGAGCCGTTTCAACAGATTCTCCAGCCGCCGCAGGGCACCGGCGAGGTCTGGCTGGCCTCGGACCGCCACCAGATAACGCCC
>JANQFN010000193.1 GCA_028277825.1 Desulfarculaceae bacterium | reverse complement strand
GGAACTGGACACCGGCGGTCTGATCGAGGCGGCGGTGGTCACCGCACCCCAGGCGGAGCTGCCCCCGGTGGTGCAGGGCCGGCTGTCGGGCAAGCCCGTGGTGTATCTGGACCTGGCCGCCGAGGTGGGCGGCGGGGAGGTTGCCCTGCGCCTGGCCCGGGCGGCGGGTGCCGTGGCCCGGGCCGCCGGCCGGGCGGCCAAGGGCACCCTGGCCCCGGTCTACGCGCCGCAGCCGGCCCAGAACGTTTTAGTGGCCGGCGCCGGCTACAGCGCCCTGGCCGCGGCCCGGGAAGCGGCGGCCCTGGGTCATCCCGTGACCCTGGCCACGCCCTTTGAGGAGGCTCACGCGCCGGGCGGCGACGATGACCCGGAAGCGGTCAGCCTAATGGCCGCCCAACTGCCCGCCGGGGTGGAGGTGTCTTCCCGGACCGAGCTTATGGACCTGTATTGGGCGGCTGGCTCCTTCAAGGCCAAGCTGGCCGGACCGGAGGGGCCCGCCTGGCAGACCTTCGGCGCGGTTTTTCTGGCCCCGCCCGGCCAGTTCGTCAGCAAGCGCGAAATTCCGGGACTGGACCCGGAGCTCATGGTGCCCCGCTCCCGTTTCAATGCCGACAACCTCTCCGGCCCGCTGGACGGTTGGCTCTACGCGGCGGTCCTGGCCGGCACCGCCCAGCCGGTTACGGTGGATTCTTTTGAAAGGGCCATGCGCACCGCCCTGGCCTTGGCCGCCCGTCCCCGGGTGCAGGCAATACTGCTCTACAGCGAGGCCCGGGTGGCGACCGAAGACGGCGAGCGCCTGTTCCGTGAGTGCCGCGAGGGCGGGGTCCTGGCCCTGCGGGTGCCCCAGGGCGGGGTAAAGGTGAAGAACCGGGGACGAACCCTGGCCTGGCCCGATCCCCTGCTGGACGAAGAGATGGAGCTGGAGCCGGATCTGGTGGTGCTGGCCGATCAGGTGGCCGCAGCCAAACCCGCCTTCCTGGACAACAAATTGAATTGGCCCGGCTGGCCGGAGCTGGTGCCGGATAATCCCCGCTTCAGCGGCGGCAGGAGCAGCCGCACCGGGCTCTACATCCTGGGCGCTTTGCGCGGCAGCGCCCCGGGCGAGGCGCGCCGGGTGCAGGCGGCGGCCGCGGCGGCGGATATGCATGAGCGCCTGGCCGGCAAGGTGATCCCCATGCCGGCGGTACGCGACAAGACCTGCGCCCGCTGTTTGACCTGCGTGCGGGTCTGCCCCCACGGCGTGCCGCGCCACGCGGTGGACTGCATCACCAGCGCCCCGGCCGGCTGCGTGGCCTGCGGGGTCTGCGCCGCCGAGTGCCCGGCCCAGGCCATCGCCCCGCCGGGCTGGTCCAACCCCGAGGTGTTCGCCGGGCTGGAGCGCGCCCTGGCCCTGGCCGCCGAGCCCAAGCTGGTCTTGTTCGCCTGTGAGCAGTCCGGGGTGAACGCCATGGCCCGGCTAAGCGGCCAAGGCCACGCCTGGCCCGCCGGCTTGGTGGTCAACCCGGTGGTCTGCGCCGGCCGGGTGGGCGAACATCTGATCATGAAGGCCCTGGAGCTGGGGGCCCGGGGCGTATTGGTGGCCGGCTGTCATGAGGGAAACTGCCGCTCGGTATCAGGCAACCTGCGCGCCCGCCTGCGCGTGGGCCAGTGCGCCGCCGTGCTCGGCCAATTGGGCCTGAAACTTACGGCGGTGGAATTTCTGCACCTGGCCTCCAACCAGCCGGGCGCCCTGGCTCGGGCGGTTCAGGCCATGGCCCAAAGGGCGGAGGGATAGCCATGAAGATCAACGACGGCGATCCCGGCTTCAAGCACGAGGTGGCGGCCCAGCCCGGCGGCGAGGGCCTCAAGGTCTGCTTCGGCTGCGCGGCCTGCACCGCCCGCTGCACCGTGGGCCAGCATATGCCCGAGTACGACCCGCGCCGCATCATCCGCCTCACGCTCCTGGGCCGGCGCCAGGAGGTCCTGGCCTCGCCTCTGATCTGGCGCTGCTCCACCTGCTACTCCTGCTCCGAGGTCTGCCCGCAAGAGGTGCGCTTCACCGACGTGCTCACCGCCATCAAGAACCTCGCGGCTCGTGAAGGCTGCGCGCCGCCCTCGGCCCGGGTCAGCGCCCAGCTATTGGCAAAGCAGGGGCGGCTGCTGGAGGTGAGCGAGTTCGAAAACGAAAAGCGGGCCGATCTGGGCCTGCCCCCGGTGGAGCAGCATCCCCAAGACTTCCAGAGCATCCTGGGTATCACCCCCGAGGCCGAGCCGGATGGGGAGGACGCCCCATGAAGGCCCTGATGTTCCTGGGCTGCACGGTCCCGGTGCGTAACCTCAACTACGAGTTGAGCGCCCGCAAGGTGGCTGCCGCGCTGGGGGTGGAACTGGTGGATGATGCCGCCCTGGCCTGCTGCGGCTTTCCCCTCAAAGGCAGCGACCAGCAGGCCGCCCTGGTCATAGCCGCCCGGGCCCTGGCTCAGGCCGCGGATCACGGCCTGCCCTTGATCTCCTTGTGTTCGGCCTGCGCCGCCACCCTGGCCGAGGCCGATCACTATTTGCAGCACAATCCCGCGGCCCAGGCCCAGGTGAACGACGCCCTCAAGGAGCTGGGCCTGGCCTACCGCCCGGGGGTGCGGGTGACCCACTTCGTGCGCTTCCTGTTGCAGGAGGTGGGGCTGGACGCCCTCAAAAAGAAGATGGTCAGGAGCCTGGAGGATTATTCCTTCGCGCCCCACTACGGCTGCCACTATTTGAAGCCCAGCGAGGCCCTGGAGGGCCTGGACGACCCCGAGGACCCGCGCACCCTGGGCCAGCTAATCGCGGTCACCGGGGCCAAGGCAATGGATTACCCCAGCATGAAGGAGTGCTGCGGCGGCGGGGTGCTGGGCGCCGACGAGGACCTGGCCGGGCGCATGGCGGGCAGCAAGCTGGCCGAGATAAACGCCACTGACATCACCGCTCTGGTCCTGGTCTGCCCCTTTTGCAACGTGATGTACGAGGGCCAGCAGAAGTCCATTGCCAAGAAGCTGGAGACCAAATTCAAGGTGCCGGTGGTGTATCTGACCCAGCTCTTGGGCCTGGGGTTGGGCCTGAGCCCGGACGAACTGGGCTTCAAGCTCAACCGGGTCAAGCCCAAGGAACTGATCAAGGCCTTCAAGGCTTAAAAGAGTTTAGTGCCATGTGTTATGTTGTAGGCCTAAAGACAAAGCTTCCGGGCGCCACCGGCGCCCGCCATATAGTTTGGAAACTTTCCCCAAGGGGATACGCGGGAGGAGTCTGTCCATGGAGGTAGGCGGTTATAATTTTCCGGACGATCTGTATTACGACAGCAACCATTTCTGGGCCCGGGTGGAAGACGGCATGGTGATCATGGGCACCACCGACCTCACCCAGAAGCTGGCCGGTGAGATCACCTTCGTGGACGTGCCCGAAGAAGACGACGAGGTGACCAAGGGTAAACCCTTCGGCTCCATCGAAAGCGGCAAGTGGGTGGGCCGGGTCTATGCCCCAGTCTCCGGCGAGGTGCTCGAGGGCAACGAGGAACTGGAGGACGAGCCCGAGCTGATCAACGAGGACTGCTACGGCGAGGGCTGGATCTGCAAGATCAAACCCAGCGACTTGGACGCCGACCTGGCCGATCTGATGCAGGGCCAAGCCTACGCCGACTGGGTGGCGGCCGAGATCGAGAGGATCGAAAAGGACCAGGCTTGATGCGGGTCTTTTACGTACGATATTTCACCCCGGCGGGAGGCGCGGGCTTTATGCCCCGCGGCTTTAGCCGGGTGTACATCTGATCAGAGCGGGGAGGGGTGCCTGACATCCCTCCCCAAATTTTTGGCGGGAGCCGGGGCGCCGGCCCGCCAGGAGGAACCCCATGGATATCAAACAGCGATTGGCCGAAATAGTAGGCGAAGAAAACGTACGGGCCAATGAAGCCGACTGCCTGGCCTATGCCCGGGATATGTCGGTGCACATGGGCCTGCCCGACTGCATGGTGTTTGCCGAAACCACCGAGCAGGTGAGCCAGATCATGAAGGCCTGCTCCCAGGCCAAGGTGCCGGTGGTGGCCCGGGGCGGCGGCACCTCGGTCACCGGCGCCGCCCTGCCGGCCAAGGGCGGGGTGCTGTTGAACCTGATCCGCATGAATCAGGTGCTGGAGGTCAACCTGCCCGACCATTACGCCCGGGTGCAGCCCGGCGTGGTCTGCGGGGCGCTGAACGCGGCCCTGGCCGGGGACAATTTCTTCTTCCCGCCCGACCCCGGTTCCGCCGGCATCGCCACCATCGGTGGCATGATCAACACCAACGCCTCGGGCATCCGCGCGGTGAAATACGGCACCACCAAAGACTACGTGATGGCCCTGGAGGTGGTATTGGCCGACGGCCGCATACTCAACACCGGCACCCGGGCGCCCAAGAGTTCTTCGGGCTACAACCTGGCCCAGCTGTTCTGCGCTTCCGAGGGCACCCTGGGCATCATCACCGAGGCCACGGTGAAGATCCTGCCCCAGCCGGCCTATGCCATCAGCGCCCGCCTGGAGTTCCCCGACATCAAGAGCACCGGCGACGCGGTCACCGAGATGCTCACCGGCGGGGTGCCCATCGCCACCTGCGAAATCCTGGACGACGTCTCCCTGGAGGTGTTGAAAAAGGCCATCGACCTGGAAGTGGATGACGGCGTGGGCTGCATGATCATGATGGAGTTGGACGGCCACCGGGCAGCGGTGGAGGACTACGTCAAGCAAGTCAACGCCATCAGCGACCAGCACGGCGTGCTTTTTAAGAAGTGGACCGATGATCCGGTGGAAAAGGCCCCCCTGTGGGAGGCCCGCCACCGCCTGGTGCCGGCCATGAGCCGCCTCAAGCCGGGCTACCGCCTGGTGCCCCTGATGGAGGACTTTGGGGTGCCTTTGACCAGGATCCCCGAGACCATAGCGCAGATCCAGGCCATCGGCGAAAAACACGGCTTTCCCATCGCCACCTTCGGCCACATCGGCGACGGCAACCTGCACGCCACCTTCATCATGGACGTCAAAAACGCCGAGGAGTGGAAGGCGGTGAAAAACATCGCCCTGGACCTGGTGGAGGTCACCGCGGCCATGGACGGCACCATGAGCGCCGAGCACGGCCTGGGCATGGCCAAGGCCCCCTACATCGACGTAGAGGTGGGCCAGGTGGGCCTGGAGGTGATGCAGGCCGTCAAGGACGCCCTGGACCCGGATGACATCCTCAACCCGGCCAAGCTGGGCCTGAGAGGCTCCATCGAGGACGTATACAGCGAGTCTGGCTTCGAGCCGCTCAGGGCCGGCGACGCGGCGGTGCAGACCTTCGGCGAGGTGGATAACGAGATCGTGGCCTGCATCCAGTGCGGCTTCTGCCGCCTGGGCTGCCCCACCTACGCCCAGGGCGACCTGGAATCCATGAACGCCCGCGGCCGCATCAGCCTGGCCTTCGCTCTGCTCACCGGGCAGGCCCAGGGCAGCCAGGACATGGCCGAACGTCTGTACCAGTGCATGCTCTGTTTGAACTGCAAGTACACCTGCCCGGCCCAGGTGGACGTGGCCGCCATCGTGCAGGCCGCGCGCAAGCGCCTGGTGGAGCAGGGCTACATCCCCGAGCTGTTCAAGAAGCTGATGAGCGACATGGTGGAGCTGGGCAACCCCTTCAACCAGCCCCGGGACACCCGCTGCGATTCCTATCCGGTGGGGTATGAAGCCAAGGAAAAAGCGGAGGTGATGCTGCACCTGGGCTGTGTGTCCTCCTATCAGGACGTCAAAATCATCCCAGCCTTCATGAAGATCCTGGACGCGGCGGGCATCGATTACACCACCATGGGCGAGGCCGAAAACTGCTGCGGCTACCTGGCCTATCTGATCGGCGACATGAACAGCTTCAAGCAAGTGGCCCAAGCCAACGCCGATATCTTCGCCGACAAAGAGGTCCAGACCCTGATGACCACCTGTGCCGGCTGCTACAAGACCTTCAGCGAGCTGTATCCGGAGTACGATTTCGGCAACGGCTACAAGTCCGAGCACGTGGTGTTCGCCATGGAAAAGTTGATCGAAGATGGCCAGCTCAAGTTCAAGGACGACGCCAAACAGATGAAGGTCATCTACCACGACCCCTGTGACCTGGGCCGCCACTTGGGGGTGTATGAGCCCCCGCGCGAGGTGATCAAGGCCCTGCCCGGGGTGGAGCTGCTGGAGTTCCCCACCAACCGCACTCTGGCCAAGTGCTGCGGCGGCGGCGGCGGGGTCAAGGCCTTTGACAACCCCCTGAGCGGCGACATCGGCTTTGAGCGCATCAAGGCCGCCATCGACCAAGGGGCCGACACCGTGGTCAGCGCCTGCCCCTCCTGCAAAAACACCCTGAACCAGGCCGCGGCCCGCGCCCGCAAGGAGAAGCTGGGCAAGGTTAAGGTGATGGACATCACCGAACTGGTGGCCAAGCGTCTGGCTTAAATATCCCAAAAGAACGTCGCTAGGCGGCATCATGGAGGGGCCTACTCTTGGGCCCCTCCTCTTTTCTTTAATCAGTGGACCGATACCATGGCCTGATTTGGTAAGGCGTCGGTGAAGGTGGGCTTTGCAAATATGGGCAAGAAATCAGTTTCGCCATGTGCAACTGAAATGCTATAGTTTCGGCAGCGAAACATGCCGATGGCCGTAAAGGGGGGGCGGCTGCGTGCACATCATTTTATAACTATCTTATAATATAATTAAAATTCAGTTTGACCTCTGATGGCGGGGTTATTGCAGTTCACTTCCCCCCGGCCCCTGGTCCGGCAGGGGTGGGGGGACTGATATGCATCGCCTGGCCAGATTTATTTTGATGTTGAACTGTGCACTGCTGCCGGCCTGTCTGGGCGGGATGGCCAGAAAGCCGCCGGACCAGGGACCCTTTATGGCCGAGCAGGCGGTCAGGCCTGCCGGAGCGGAGTGGTTCTGGGGCCTTTTGGCCGGCCTTTGCCTGGGGGTGGGGCTGGCCTGGCTGGTCAGGCGGTTGTGGTTGCGCCGGGCCCGGCGCGGGCAGTGCCTGTGGGGCTCGGGCGACACCGGCCGCTTGCAGGCCGCCCTGGCCCTTTTGGAAGAGGTGCTCGCCTCTTGCTACCGGCGGGCCAAGGTGGTCAAGCTGAGCGATTGGTTGAAAAGCAAGAAAAAGAAATGAGACGGGGAGGGCCTGAAGAAAAAAAGAGTTGGTAAGTAAAAAGGGAATCAAGGTGAAAGGGCTGTTTGGTTTGTCGAGGTCCTGGTCATGTCGTGCGGCGGCGGAAAAAACAGGATTGGCTAACCCGGACAACTGGTTGTCCGGGTGACCCGTGCACAAGAGGTCTGGTCACGGGGCGCCCAAACCATGCCACCCCCCTTGAACCCCCATACGGGGGTTCATTCCCCGCGGCTTGCCGCGCTATAAAGCTGAAATCTTCCCCTTGATACCCCGCTGCTTGCGGCGGGGTTGTTCATTCATGAACGCACCGGCTGACACCTCTTGCCGCTTCGCGGCCCAGACAACGAGTTGTCTGGGCTATCCAAAGAAAAGAATGGGTAACCAAAAAAGAGAATCCCAAAATGGAGCCGTTAAACAAACAGGCCAGCCGCGGCATCGGCCAGACGCAAGCCCAGGGCGGTGGGGACCAGGTGGCCTTCATCTAATTTGGCCCAGCCCCGCGCCGTCAGTTCGGCCACGGCCCCGCCGTAAGTCTTCTTGGGATCATTGCCCAGCAAAGCTTCCAGGGCCGCAAGGTCTACGCCCTCGGTGGTGCGCAGGCCCAGCATGACCAGCTCCAGGGCCCGCTGCTCAGGGGTCAGCTCTTCTTGCCATAAATACGGCTGCCGTCCCTGTTCCAGGGCCGCGCAGTAGGCCCCCACCTCGGACGCAAAGGCCCAGCGCCGGCCAGCCAGGTGGCCGTGGGCGCCCGGGCCCAGGGCCAGGTAGTCGCCGCCGCGCCAGGTGGCCTGGTTGTGGCGGCAGGCATGCCCCGTACGGGCGAAATTGCTCACCTCGTAGCGCTTGAGCCCGGCGGCCTCGATCAGCTCCAGGGCGGTCTCCTCCATGGCCGCGGCCTGGTCTTCACCGGGCAGGGGAGGGCGGCCCTTTTCAAAGCGCCGGGCAAAGGGAGTCTCCGGCGCGATGGTCAACTCGTAGAGAGACAGGTGCTCCGGCGCCAGTTCCAGAGCGGCGCGCACATCGGCGGCGGCCATCTCTAGGGACTGGCCGGGCAGGGCGTAGATGATGTCCAGGTTGATGTTGCCGAAACCGGCGGCGCGGGCCTGCTCCACGGCCCGGCGGGTGTCATCGGGCCCGTGCAGCCGGCCCAGGGTCTTGAGCAGCCCGGGGTCGAAGCTCTGGGCGCCGAGGCTCAAGCGGTTGAATCCCGCCGCCTTGAGCGCTTGCAGCTTCTTCCGGCTCAGGCTGCCCGGGTTGGCCTCCAGGCTGATCTCGGCGCCGTCTTGGATGCCCGGGGCCCGGCTCAGTTCCGCCAGCAGCGCCGCCAAGTGGCGCACGGGCAGCATGG
>JANQFN010000153.1 GCA_028277825.1 Desulfarculaceae bacterium | reverse complement strand
TTTTGCCGCACAGCGGGCAACGCTGGTCGGTATAGATGTTGCCCTTCATGCTCAATTCAGGCGCCCCTGGATCCGGGGTCCTGAAAGGATTGGGCCGTTGCTGTAGATGTAAAGCGCCCACTCCGGTTTGCTCCGAAGCGGGCCGCCGGTGGGCACTCTGGAACGTCTGACAAGATCATGGTAGCCCAGGCCAAGGTGAATGTCAAGGGGCTAATCGCAGACCGTGCGCCACTCGTATTGGCCAGTGTAGGGGTTAAGCACTTGGGCCTGCCGGCAGCGGCTGGTTCCAATTGGGGGTATTCGCGGCGGCTGAATAGGTTGTATGGACGGCGGCGGGGGTGCACAGATGCCGTAGCAGGGCGGCGGGATATCGAGCGAACTGGTGCACAAGGGCACCATGCGGCCATTGACGCACCGGCATACACAGCCGGCTTCGGCGCTCAAGGCGGCCCCGAGCAGGACCACCAGGGCAACAAGCAAGATCGGCAACAGCTTTTTCATTATGGCCCTCTTTGTTTGATAGCTTTCCTTTTGCTAGCTACAAATTATACCTTTTTCGGCTTTAGCCCTAGCCTCAGCTTTAGCCCTAGCCTCGGCTTGGCGCTTGGCTTCAACTTGGCGCTTGGCATGAAATTCCCTTGGATTTCGCTTAGCCTCGACGGCTTGGGTTCGGGTGATTTTGCACTTTAGGCAAATGCTTTTCTCGCGAGCAAACGACTTGTTGCACACTGGGCAGAACCACGGCTCACCGTAGCGCAGGCCGCTGTAAATTGGTCTGTCGGCCATATTCCCCCTTCCTGCCCGCCGGGCCGTTGGCGAAAACAACAACATTATTGCGGTTGAGAAGCACTTTGAGTGCTCCCCTCTTTTAACGCCCTCCTTTGGTCCAACTGAACCACCCTGGCCGGCTGGGCAGGCTGGCCGGCACTACCCTTTGTTATTTTCGGTCATTGCCCGCCGCACGGCGGGCCGGAGCTTTGCCGGCTTTAATTTTCTCCCGAACCTGCAAAGGCTGCCTTTCGATCAACTCTTCTAGTTTGCCAACCAAACGCCCCTGGTCAAAAGTGCCTATCTCATCCAGCAAAGGCAAGTAGGGCTGGAACCACTTGGGGGCATTTGAAGGTGGCGCTTCATATTCTCTGCCGGTTAGCAGGTAGTCAACCGACACCTCGAAAAACTTAGCGATCTTTAAAAGAATGTGCCACTCAGGCACCCCGCCTTTTTGGCAATACTTGTGTACCGATGTCTCAGTAATGCCAACACCCACCGCCAAAGCCTTTTGATTTAAGCCATTTGACTCCATCAAAGCTAAAAGGCGTCTGCTAAATTTTTTATTTTTTTCAGCCATAAGCGATTATACATTTTCTCCTTGACATAAACTTAGCGATTGTGTAATCCTCTACTTAAATGGAGGATTAAATGAACATCTCAATCAACATATCCAAGCGGCGGGGCTGGGGCTTAAAAAGTTCCCCAGGCCAAGGGGGCGCTTTTTTGTTTCCGCTGCACTGCTACGCACAGGACACATCCCAGCCCCGTCCTTTCTAAGGAATAGCACAGATGTATGGATTTACACAAGAGCAGCTTGACCAACTAACCCCCGAGCAAAAAGGCGAGATCGCCAAGGCCGGCATGTGCGACCGGTCCACCATGATCAAGCGTTTGTTGGAGTCCCGGGGCCTGACGCCGGCCGATATCGCCAGGGAATACAACCGGCCCCCTTCCTCAGTGTATGCATGCATCGACGGCAGGCGACCTTTGCCGGAAATCAGAAAAATAGTTGCGGACAAATTGGGTTTTCCCGAGTGGGTGTTGTTCGGGCCCTTAACGGGACCCGGGCCAGACAAGATGTTTAATTAACAGGGCCGCTGGTGGGCACTCTGGAGCGTCTGACAGCCTTTCAGATGCCCCCACGGCCCGGGGAGGAAGCACATGATACTTGAATTAAAAAGCGGCGAAACGCCTTCGGTGGAGGTGGAAACCGTTGACGTTAACACCGAATACGTACCCTCCGAGGGTTATTGGGTGATTCGTTCGCCATATGGTGAGGTGCGCTTATGGGCTGAAGGCCCAACGGCATCGCTTGATAGGCATGAATGCATTAGAAGCGGCCAACCTGCTTACCGCTTCTCTGCCCTCTTTGTCCACCCGCTCGATTTCGTCTACTTCGTTCTCGTTGGCCAATCTAGGCCGCCAGGGGCAGATGTTATGGAGCTTTTAGACCCTGATGCGCTTTGGGATCGGATGCGGGCGGAGGGGATTGCCGCAATGACCTATTACGAAGTTACCATGGTTAACAACTGAAACCGGAGGGTTAGGCATGAACCGAGAGCAGGAAATGGAAGCCCTTTTGGAGGCGATGGAAGAACGGACGTACTACCGCGGTTTCGTGAACGCGCCTTACGGCTCCACGGAAGGCTACTGGGAAGATACCTATGAGGACAGCCCGGAGGCCGTGAAGCGGGCCGAGGCCATCGTGTCCGCCCTGGATGACGTGGAGGCGGCCACCAAGAGGTTCTGGGGCTTGATCAGCGACGAGGTGGTGGATATCTCGTGGGAGGCCTCAGGCTTTTTGGACGGTAGGTATAACAGGGCCTGGCGCGAAAACCTAAAGACTGCCCAGGAGCCCAAGCAGGGCCCCACGCTGGCCGTGGTGAGCAATGGCAGCCTGGAGGCCCACCTAAAGGCCCTCAGGCCCGTGCTGTGCGGCATGGTGGTGCCGACGCGGGAAGACGGAACGGTGGTGTTGTGATGAAGCAATTTCAGATCAAGTCAAGGCTTAGTGCCCAGGTGCTGTTCGAAGGCGAATTCGGCTCCCTGAAACTGTGCGTACAGGCGGCGGTCAAGGCCAAGGCATACCTGGGCGGTGCAGACCTGGGCGGTGCAGACCTGGGCGGTGCATACCTGCGCGGTGCATACCTGCGCGGTGCATACCTGGGCGGTGCAGACCTGGGCGGTGCAGACCTGGGCGGTGCAGACCTGGGCGGTGCATACCTG
>JANQFN010000144.1 GCA_028277825.1 Desulfarculaceae bacterium | reverse complement strand
GGCATCGTGGGCTTTTCCCTGGCCAGCGAGCCGCTGAGGTGTCTGCCCGCCCTGGCCACCATCGCCGCCGGACTGGGCGTTTATTACGCCTTCCAAAGGTGGAGGCGGTGAAGAGCGGTTGCCCGACCTGCGCCATTTTTGAGGACAACCGGCGCCAGGGTGATTTTAAGAAATATGCGATTGGGGTGAAGGGACCATGGATTTCCAACTGAACGAACAACAGCGAATTATCAAGGACAGCGTGCGCAAGTTTCTGGCCAAGGAAATCGCCCCCCTGGTGGGGGAACACGAAACCCAGCGCAAGCTGATAGATAAAAGCATCGTCAAGAAACTGGAGCCCTACGGCTTTGCCAGCGGGCTGGTGCCCGAGGAGCAAGGCGGTTTGGGGCTGGATTTTGTGAGCTACTGCCTGATGGTGGAGGAGCTGAGCCGCGTCTGGGCCTCCCTGCGCACCATGGTCACCTCCTCAGCCCTGGCGGTTAGGCTACTGTCCCGCGTGGGCAGCCGGCACCAGCGGGAGAAGTTCTTGCCCCACCTGATGAGCATGGACCAGCTGGCCTGCTTCGCGCTCACCGAGCCCAACGTGGGTTCGGATACCCGCTCCATCGAGGCCAAGGCCGAAAGGGACGGCGATCATTACGTGATCAACGGCACCAAGACCCTGATCACCGGCGGCAGCCTGGCCGACCTGGTGCTGGTTTATGCCAAGGTCAAGGAGTCCGGAGAGGACAAGGGCATAACCGCCTTTTTGGTGCACAAAGACGAGTCCGCCTTTGAGGCGCGCGACATCCGCAAGATGGGCATGCACGCCTCGCCCCTTTCCGAGCTGTCTTTCGTGGACTGCCGGGTGCCGGCGGCAAACCGGCTGGGCGCCGAGGGCGAGGGCCAGCGCATCGCTTTGAGCGGGTTGAATGCGGGCCGGGTCAACGTGACTTTCGCCGTGGTGGGCCTGGGCCAGGCCGCCCTGGAGGCCTCCATCCGCTACGCCCAGGAACGAGAGCAGTTCGGCAAGCCCATCGCCGGCTTTCAACTGGTGCAGGACATGATCGTGCAAATGGCCCTCAAGGTGGACACCGCCCGCCTTTTGGGCTTTCGGGCCGCGGCCCTGATCGATCAGGGCCGCCAGTGCCGCCGCGAGGCCTCGTTCGCCAAGCTGTACGCCACCGAGGCCATGGTGGAGGTGTGCAACCAGGCCATCCAGGTGCACGGCGGCTACGGCTACACCGAGGAGTTTCCCGTGGAGCGCTACTTCCGGGACGTGCGCCATCTCACCCTGGCCGAGGGCACCACCGAAATACAAAAGCTCTTGCTGGGCAGGGAAATTCTGGGGGCCTCGGCCTTTGTTTAAGAGACCGGCCATCCTCTGAACCGGAGAAGCTTGATGTCAGATTTAACCGAGTTGCTGGGCTGTGAGCGCCCCGTCATCCAGGGGGCCATGGGGGTCATCTGCAACCCGGAGATGGTGGCCGCGGTCTCCCAGACCGGCGGCTTCGGCATCCTGGGTTCGGCCTTTCAGGACG
>JANQFN010000070.1 GCA_028277825.1 Desulfarculaceae bacterium | reverse complement strand
CATACGGTGTTGCTGGCTGCGCTTGGGCCTCGACGTAGCTTTAGCTACGCCTGCGGCCCTCGCTTGCCAGACGCCTTGTCTGCCGGCGGCTGGCTGTGCTGGCGATGGGTACAAACTGTGCCGTGATAATGCGAGCACTTTTTTCATGACGGGCCCATGAATAGTGATTCGCTGATTGATGCCACCCAGCCCTCATGAAATATCCGGCCTAGCGGTCCGGCCCCAGATATTCCAGGCCCATGAGACTGACGTCATCAGCCGGCGCCTTCTGATCGCCAAAGGCCAATAATTCCTGCCAGGTGCGCTCCAGCATGCCCGCCACCGGCAGGGTGCGCAGCCTCTGCAGAATGCCGGTAAAGCGCTCCTGCCCAAAGAGGCGGCCCTCGCTGTCGGCGTATTCCACCACCCCGTCGGTATAGAGAATCAGCTTGTCGCCGGGCGCCAGCTCCACCCGGCCCTCGTCAAAGGGAACCACCTCGTCCAGGCCGATGACGGTGCCGCCTTTATCCAGCCGGATCAACTGGTCCCGCCCCGCAAGCAATATGGGCGGCGGGTGCCCGGCGCAGGAATAGGCCAGGCTTCCGGTCTTTAAATCCAAAAGCAGATATACAATGGTGAAGGTCTTGCTGAAGCGCTCCAGGGGATATTCCCGGTCCAAAATCCTGAGCACCTCGCCCGGCGGGGTTATGTGCGCCTCGCCGTCCGCCTCCTGGCTTATTACGTGTCCGCTCCTGGGGTCCAGGGTCTCGTGCACCGAGACCGTCACCAGCGCCGCGGGCACCCCGTGGCCGCTGACGTCCAGTATGTAAAGGGCCAAAAGGTCCGGCCCCAGCAAAAAGGCGTTGAACAAGTCGCCGCCGATGAGTTCGCTGGGCGTGAATTTCCAGGCCAACTCCACTTGGGGCAGGCGGGGCAGATTGGCCGGCAGCAGGGTGCGCTGGATGCCCGCCGCGGCGCGCAGGTCCTCGTCCAGGCGCTGCTGGTTTTCCTTTAGCTCGGCGTTTACCTTTTTCATGGCGCGCCGGGCCGCGGCCTGTTTGCCCCGGGCCCAGGCCAGGAACCAACTGATGATCCCGGCCACGGCCAGAAACACGGCCAGCATCTGGGTGAGTTGCCTGAGATACATGCCCAACCGGGCGTCGACTTTGGCCGCCCGGATATGGGATACGATCTTCCAGAAACGTCCGCCGGGGACCTGCATGGGGGCGTGCACCGTAGCGAAGGTAAACAGCCCCTGGGGGGTGAACACCTGTCCCTTCTCTTTTTGGGAGACATCCTGCCAGGCCTCCGGGAACCGGCTGGCAAAGCTGGGGGGCTTGCCCCGGGGCGGTTCTTTTTGCAAGATACCGCCGTCTTGGTTGAGCAACAGGGGAGCGCCGCGGCCAGCGGCCAAGCGCTGCAACTTTTCCAAAAGCCGCCCAGCCTGGTAATCCAAAATCACCAGTCCCCGTTTGTGGCCCTGGTGGTCGACAGCCGGGGAGGCGGCCAACATCACCGGACCGGAGGGCCCGTGGAAAACGTTTCCCGCCCGGGGGTAATGGAAAGGGGAGATGTAGACCTGGCCGGGCGCCAGGGCCAGGGCTTTTTTGACCAAAGGCTGTTGGGCCAAGTCAAGCAGATCGCTCTCTGCGGCCACTTTGACCAACTTTGGCCGGTATTCCACCCGCACCATCTCCTGTCCATTGGCATCCAGGAAACGGATCTGATTGTACAGGCGGGTGTTTTGCAGCATTTTGCTGAATTCACGCGCCAACTGGCCCTTATCCTCCCGGCCCGGTTGCGCGGGCCAATTGGCCAGTTCGTAGTGCTGGGACTGGATGAGAACGTCGGACACCACCTCCTCCAAAATGGTGCGCATGCTGGTGGACTCCAGTTGAACCATGTGGCGCTGTTCAGAGGTGAGCATGCGCTTCTCGTTGCTGATTTCCTGCTGATAAAATACCCAGACGGTTGCGGTGAGAATCACGGCCACCGGAATGAACAAGAGCAAAAAGCGCGGCACCGCCCCCTTTAAGGTGCTGATGAATTGTTCTTGGGTGCCGTTGGCTGACATGACTCTTGCTCTTGGCTTCGATTGAGGGCAACTCACCCCGGGCGCCGCCTCGGCGCCGAAGTTGTTATACTATAATAATAACCGCTACTAACCATAGCCTAAATCGTAGCGGTATTCACAGCCTATTTAGGGGCTGAGGCGACCCAAACCCCTAAACCGGCGCGCCCGCTCCGCTGCCTGAGTGACCTCCACGCGGGGTGAAAGGAAAGGCTCCATGCGACTCAGTGAAAAGCAAACAGGCGGGGTGCTGATCATTTCGCCGCAAGAGGAGCGTCTGGACGCGGCCGGCGCGGGCGATTTCAAGACACAGGTGCTGGACTTCATTGAGCAGGGCCATACCAAACTGATCATCGACTTACACCGGGTGAATTTCATGGATTCCAGCGGGCTCACCGCCATCGTCAGCACCCTGAAGGCATTGAGCACCAAGGGCGGGCAATTGGCGGTGTGCAACCTAAACGACAACCTGCAAGCCCTGTTTCGCATGACCCGCCTGGACCGGGTATTCGGGGTCTATGCCAGTGAGCGGGAAGCCAGCGGGGCGCTCTCAGTGGTGCCGGAAACGGAGGTCTGATGGGGCCGGCGAGGACATTGGCAGCGCCGGAGCGGAAGCATGGGCCGTCAAGGTAGCCTCATACTGAGCCTGGACAGCCGCCTGCCCAACGTGGGGCTCCTGGGCGCGGCGGTGCAGGGGGTTTGCCGCCTGGCCGGCTACCGCTCGCCGGAGGCCGGCCTGGTGCAGTTGGCGGTGGTGGAGGCGGTGAACAACGCTCTGGAACACGCCTACCAACAGGAACCGGGGCATCGGGTGGAAGTGGAGTTGCGCTTGGACGAAAAGCGCCTGCGGTTTTTGATCAGCGACTGGGGCAGGGCCATGGCCGATCCCGAACCCAGAGAACCCCAATTTGACCTTGAGGACCCCGCCCTCCTGCCCGAAGGCGGCCTGGGTCTCTATTTGATCCACAGGATCATGGACCAAGTGGAGTATCGCAGCGAAGGCGGTAAAAATACATTGATCATGAGCAAGAAGCTGCCAGAGGCCTGAGCTGGGCGGCGGCTCTATTGGTAAGCCGAGGTGATAATGGCAAAAAAGGACAAACACCAACACGCTTTCAGCCCGGCCGAGGCCGCGGGCTACCTGCGCCAACTGGCCCGTGCCCT
>JANQFN010000636.1 GCA_028277825.1 Desulfarculaceae bacterium | reverse complement strand
TTGATGTCCGCGGCCAACAGCGAGCAACTCCCGGGCAGGGGGCCTGACATCGTGCGGTGCTGGTCCAGGCGTTCACGCGCCTTGGCCAGATCCTCCAGGTTGGTGTCAGCCGCGGTCACCCGGAAACGGCCCAGAGAAGCGGCGGCCGCGGCGTGACGGCCGCTGCCGCAGCCGATGTCCAGCACCCGGGCCCCGCCTTTGAGGCGCAGTTTATTGAAGTCCACGGTGAGCATGGATCGCCTCGCGGTAAACCTCGCTGGTGGCCTGAGCCGCCCTTTCCCAGGTGAAGTGCTTCAGCGCCCGCGCGTACCCGGCCCGGCCCAGGGCCTCGGCCTGGGCGGGGTCGTCCAACAACTCGATGAGGGCCTGGGCCAGGGCCTCGGCGTCGGCCGGGGGCACCAGGCGGCCGGCGTCTCCCACCACTTCGGGCAGGGCGCCGCCGGTGGTGCTGATAACCGGCACCCCGCAGGCCATGGCCTCGCCGGCGGGCAGGCCGAAGCCCTCATATAACGAGGGCACCACCGCCAGGCTGGCCCGGGCGTATTGGCGCACCAACTCTTGGTCACTGACCCGGCCGGTGAACTTCACGCGCTCCCCCAGGTCCAGCTCTTTTACCAGACCGGCCACCACGCCCTTTTTCTTGGGCATCCCGATCACCACCAGTTTGATTTCACGTTCTCGGGCCACCCGAGCCACGGCCATGAGCAGATAGGGCAGCCCCTTGAGCGGGGTGTCGGCGCTATTGGTCACAATCACCCGTCCCGGCTCCCGGGCCACGCCCTTAAGCGGCCGGAACAGATCAATACGCACCCCGTTGGGCACCACCTTGATGCGTCCGGCCGGCACCCGAAACTCCCGGCTGATGTCGCCGCGCGAGGCCTGGGACACGGTGATCAGATGCCCGCAGGTGCGAGAAACCCGCTTCTGCATGCCCAAAAAGGAGTACCAGCGCCGCTGTTGCATGCGTTTGGCCGCCGAGGGGGCCGCGGCCACGGCCAGGTCGCGGTCCACGGTGATGGGGTGATGGATGGTGGCCACGAAGGGGGTCAAGCGCCCCAGGGCCCAGAGCCCATAGGACAGGCTTTGGTTGTCGTGGATCACGTCAAAGCGCCTGAGCTTGCGGTGCAAAAAACGATAGGCCCTGACCCCGAAGGTGAAGGGCTCGGGAAAGCTGCCCGAGGAGATGCTGAGCCACTCCCAGAGATTGACCGGATCGCTCAACTCGCGCAAACGGGGCAGGCGGAAGGGGTCCTGGGCATTGTACAGGTCCAGGCCCTCCAGGTGATGCACCGGGATGTCGCGGTCCAACTGGGGATCGGGCGGACCGGAGACCACCTCCACCCAGTGTCCCTGGTCCTTCAGGGCCCGGGAGAGGTTTTTTAGATACACCCCCTGGCCGCCGCAGTGAGGACTGCTGCGGTAGGAAAGCAGGCATATGCGTAAAGGACGCTCAGTCAGCATTCAGTTCAGATCCCCATAATGCATCACGCGCCATGCGGCAGGACTTGGTTCACATGGCCTGTTGGTACATTTCCAGCAACTGCTCCTGGCCGCATTTGACCGGGTTGCCGCCCAGGGCGGCGTCGCGATAGGCGTCGGCCGCCATCTGCTCCAGGTCGTCCGGACTCAATCCAGCCGCGCTCAGGGTGGTGGGCAGGCCCAGTTGAGCGGTCAGCCCGGCCAGGGCTTGGGCCGCCTCTTCGGCGCTGTCTACCTCGTAGCCCAGCATCTCGGCGGCCTCAACATATTTGTCACCCACCGCCTCGGAGTTGAAGCGCATCACATGGGGCAGCATGATGGCATTGGCCAGGCCGTGGGGCAGGCGGTGGTAGCTGCTGAGCTGGTGGGACAGGGCGTGCACCGCGCCCAGGCCCTTGCTGGCAAAGGCGATGCCAGCGCTCAGGGCGGCGATCATCATGTCGCCGCGCGCGGCCAGGTCATCACCCTGGGCCACTGCCCGGGCCAGGCTCTTGCCTATCAACTCTATGCTGGTCTTGCACAGGCCGTCTGCCAGGGGGTTGTATCCCGGAGCGGTGTAGGCCTCCAGGGCGTGCACCAGGGCGTCCAGACCGGTGGCCGCGGTAACCGCCGGCGGCAGGGACTTGGTCAGTTCCGGGTCCAGCACCACGCTGTCCACCGCCAGATGGGGGCTGAAGATCAGCACCTTGATGTTTCGGTCTGGGTCAATAATCACCGTGCCCAGGGTGGCTTCGCTGCCGCTGCCCGCGGTGGTGGGGAGCGCCATCAGGGGCGGCAGGCCGGGGGCGATCTTTTTCATGCCGCCGGTGCTCACGTCGTAGTCCAGGATGGAGCCGCCGTGCTGGGCCAGGATGCGGGCGCCCTTGGCCACGTCCATGGCGCTGCCCCCGCCCAGGGTGACGAAACCGTCGCAGCCTTCATCGGCGTACACGGCGGCGGCGCCAGCCACCTGGGGTTCAGCCGGGTTTTCCTGACAGCCGTCGAACAGGGCGCTTGTAAGGCCGGCCCCGTCCAAGACCTCGCTCACCTTTTGGCTAAAGCCTAGGCGGCTCATGGCCGGGTCAGAGACGATCAAGGGTTTTTTCATGCCCAGACTGGTGGCCTTTTTGCCCAGGTACTTGAGGGCGCCAGCCCTGAACTGGATGTCTCTGGGTGGGGTGAGGTTCATGTCCGCTCCTCCTGCCCGGAGGCCGCGGCCCGGCTCTCCTCCTGAGTGAACTTGCGGTAAAGGTGATAAAAGAACACCCCCATGATCTCCTGGGCCTTGGCGGCCAGGTCGGCCCGCTCCTCGGGCGAGAAGCCCTCGGCCGTGGCCCGGCGGAAGTTCATCTGGTTGAGCTTGACGATCTCCCGAAAGCGCCAGGCCGCCTCCTTGAGCACCTCGGTGTCGAAGTTGGCCTCGGGCTTGAGCCCCAGGCGGTACATGTCCACCACCACCTTGGCGATGATCACGTCGTCCTGGCTGAATACCTCCCGGCCCTCCACCTCTTGCCGGCTGACCAGGCCCCAGTCCTGCAAACGGCGCAGCCACTCCTCGCTTAGTTTGGTGGCCCCCAGAAAATCCTCCACCCCCTCCACGCCGGTGCCCAGGTATTGCTCCACCGGCCTGAAATACTCGCTTCTGAGCTTCAACAGGGCCAGTTTTTTAGCCGAGCGGTTTTCCCACATGATCTTCTTGATGGTGGGCAGGGGGAAGAAGAAGTCGTTTTGCAGCTCCTTGATCAGCCGGATGCGCTCCACAAAACTCTCGTCATAGTCGGCCTGGTTGCTGCCCAGCTTGGTGGGTTTGGGCAGGAGCCCGGCGCGGATATAATAGTGGATCGTCTCCTTGGGGACCTTGCTCTTATTGGCCAACTCGCTGATCTTCATGGGATGCCCTTGGCTGTCCGAGGCGAAACAGGCCCCGGCCTCCCGGAGGCGACGTTTACAGCCGCTTTTCCCGGGAGGTTCATTGGCTTGAAATTCAAGTGGATTCATATTTACACGAAACGCAAACAAAACAAAAGCTAAGAATTGATTGACAAGATATGTTGCAATTTATATCGTACCTTACGCATGTAGCGTGTATCAGGGATACACGCAGGTTGCGGCCCGCGCCCCACTGGCCGCTGACCTGTTTTTTCCCGCACCCCTCAATGCACAAATAAGCCCCGTTAATTAACGGCCGGGAGGAGAAAAATGGGCATAAATTATTTCCGCCGTGATGACCGCGACCTCAAGTTCGTGCTGTTTGAGCACATGGACATCGAAAAAATCTTGAGCTACCCGGCCTATGAGGAATTCGGGGTCGATGACTTTTCCATGATGATCGACGAGGCCCTCAAGGTGGGACGCGAGGTGCTGGGGCCCTGCATGCAGGACGGCGACCGCGAGGGCTGTCAATACGACGAGGGACAGGTGACCACCCCCGAGCCCTGGAAAGAGTGCTGGCAGGTGATGTTCGAAAACGGCTGGGCCGGCTCCACCTCCAACCCCGAGTTCGGCGGCATGGGCCTGCCCGCGGTGATGGGGGGTATGCTGGGTGACATCTTCTCCGGAGCCAACATGGCCTTTTTGACCTTCACCGGCCTGACCACCGGCAACGGCCACTTGGTGGAGAACTTCGGTACCGATGAGGACCGGGCCCTGTTCGTGGAAAAGATGTACACCGGCCAGTGGGCGGGCACCATGTGTCTCACCGAGCCCGACGCCGGCACCGACGTGGGCCACATACTCACCCGGGCGGTGCCGGATCCGGATTCGGAGGACCCGCGCATCTACAAAATCGAGGGCACCAAGCGCTTCATCACCTGCGGCGAGCATGACCTGACCGAAAATATCATCCACCTGCTCCTGGCCAAGATCGAAGGCGCGCCCGAGGGCACTAAGGGCATCAGCCTGTTCATCGTGCCCAAGATCTGGGTCAACTCCGACGGCTCGCTGGGCGAGCCCAACGACGTGTTCTGCACCGGCATCGAGCACA
>JANQFN010000523.1 GCA_028277825.1 Desulfarculaceae bacterium | reverse complement strand
TCGAGCTTGGAGCGCAGCCGGCAACACCGCCAGCGCTTGGCTGGCGCAGCCGGACGACCGGCCTTCGTGAAATATCCGGGCTAGCTGCCCAGGCCATTTTCAGGAGACGCCGTGAGCCAGCCAGACCAACCCGCTCCCCAAGATCACAGCATATTCCTGGAGCCGCCCGACCTGGACGGCGCCCTGGGCGTGGCCCTGGGCGTGAAGCGGGTGCTTTTTCATAAGCGCTCCCAATTCCAGGACATACACGTGGTGGAAGCCGGGCGGCTGGGCCGGGTGTTACTTCTGGACGGCATCATCCAGACCTGCGAGTCCGACGAGGCCGGCTACCATGAGATGCTGGCCCACGTGCCGCTGTTGACCCATGTGTTCCCAGCCAAGGTGCTGATCATCGGCGGGGGCGACGGCGGCACCCTGCGGGAAGTACTCAAGCATCCCAGTGTGTTACAGGTGGACCTGTGTGAGATAGACCAAGAGGTGATTGAAACGGCCAAGCGCTTTTTGCCCGGCCTGGCTACGGGGTTTGACGACCCACGGGTCTCGGTGCACATCGGCGACGGCCAGGAATTCCTTGCTGAGTGTGGAGTGTCATATGACGTGGTCCTCATCGACAGCTCCGACCCGGAGGGACCGGCCCTGAGTCTGTTCAGCGAGGATTTTTACCGGAGCGTAAAAGAAGCGCTACTGCCCGGAGGCCTGGCCGCGGCCCTGGCCGAATCCTATCACCTCTACCAGGACCTGATCAGCGAAACCTTCGCAGTGCTTGACGACCTGTTTGACTTCACGGCCTACTATATGGCCCAGGTGCCCTCCTATAACTCCGGGATCATTGGCTTTGCCCTGTGTACCACCGGCGCCTTTCCCCTGAGCCCGCCCGACCCCGGCCGGGTGGCCGAATTGGGCCAGCTGCGCTACTACACCACGGCGGTGCACCGGGCCGCCTTTGCCCTGCCCCGCCCGGCCCTGGCGCTGTTGCCGCCAAAGGTGGCCGCGCTGCAGGAAAACCCCTTTGCCTCCAAGCGGGCCGAAATGCCCAGCCTGTAGGGCCGATCCAAGCGAACGCTCTGGGTTTGCATGTGGCCCGAAAGGTCCTATTCGAGTAGAGTTTGAAACCCAGTTTGGTAACAGAAAAATTGCTCTTGGTGTAGGGGAGGGGTTTACCCCCTCCCGTCTTTTTTTCAAATCTTCTATATCATTATTCTAAAAAGAGGTTCTGGGAGCCTACTAGCGCATATAGAAGGATTGGGAATGGAAAAAAGAACCACAGGTAGCAATTAGGTCGTGTCAGGGAGCTTGACCCCGCATCCCGCGCATCCAATTGTTGGGTTTCGCTACGCTCTAGCCAACCTACAAAACAAATAACCGGTGTCATTGCGAGCCAAGCGAAGCAGTCTCTGCCACCAGCGCTGCCTCACACATAACCACGCCGCCTGATCCAGCCAGAGATTGCTTCGTCGCGGCAAGGCCGCTCCTCGCAACGACACAGCTTTTTGCTATACCCATCTCCTTTCCTTACCTACTCTTGAATGAACAACCCCGCCGCAAGCAGCGGGGAATGAACCCCCGTATGGGGGTTCAAACAACCGCGTTACAAAACCATCAGGTACTTAGATCGTTACCTGCCTGTGCTTGAACCTCTTGTGCCTGCGGCACCCGGACAATGAATTGTCCGGGCTGGCCAAAGAAAAAGATTACCTGTTTGGAGTATGCTATCTAAGGCCGCCGATGATTCCCAGGGAGATGGCATGGCAGACAACCTATACGACCTTTTGGTGGTGGGCGGGGGCATCAACGGGGTGGGCATCGCCCGGGACGCCGCCGGCCGGGGGCTCAAGGTGCTGCTGTGCGAGCAGCACGACCTGGCCTCGGCCACTTCCTCGGCCAGCACCAAGCTGATCCACGGCGGCCTGCGCTATCTGGAGCACTTCGCCTTCCATCTGGTGCACGAATCCCTGGCCGAGCGGGAGATACTGCTCCACGCCGCGCCCCACATCGTGCGGCCCTTGCGCATCGTCTTGCCCCATGCCCCACAAAGACGGCCCCAGTGGATGATCCGCTTGGGGCTGTTCCTCTACGACCACCTGGCCCGGCGCAAGGCCCTGCCCCCCAGCGGGAGGGTGGACCCGTCCAGCGAGCCCCCGGAGTTGGTGCCCGACGCCTCGGGCGTCAAAGGTTTTGAGTACTCCGACTGCTGGGTGGATGATTCCCGCCTGGTGGTGCTCAGCGCCCGGGACGCCGCCGAGCGCGGGGCCGAGATCCTGACCCGCTGCAAGTGCAGCAAAGCGGTGCGTGAACAGGGCCACTGGCGGGCGATTTTGCAGGCAGAGGACGGGGCCGAGCGCCAGATACAGGCCCGGGCCCTGGCCGTGGTGGCCGGGCCCTGGGTGAACCGCTTCTTGGCCGACGCCCTGGAAATGCCGGCCAAGGCCCACGCCCGCCTGGTCAAGGGCAGCCACATCGTGGTGCCCCGCATCTATGAGGGCGACCAGGCCTACCTGCTGCAAAACGACGACGGCCGCGTGGTCTTCGTGCTCCCCTACGAGGATGAATTCAGCCTCATCGGCACCACCGAGGTGGAGCACCCGGCGGACCCGGCGGTGGAGACCATCACCCCGGAGGAAACAGCATACTTGCTGCGGGCAGTGGGGCGCTTCTTTTCGCCGCCCCTGGACCCGGGCGAGATCGTCTGGTCCTTTTCCGGGCTCCGGCCCCTGTTCGACGACGCCAAGGCCAGCGCCTCCTCGGTAACCCGCGACTACCGTTTGGCCCTGGACGCCTCAGCCGGAAACGCGCCCCTGCTCACCGTGTTCGGAGGAAAACTGACCACCTACCGCCGCCTGGCCGAGCACGCTCTGGACCGGCTGAAAACGGTGATGGAGGGGGTCGGCCCGGCCTGGAGCCATGACGCTTATCTCCCCGGCGGCGACCTGGGTGGCAAGGGTTTCGAGGCCTTTGCCCAAGACCTTGCCGCAGAGCATCCCTGGCTGCCCAGTGACCTGGCCCGGCGCTACGCCGGGGCCTACGGCAGCCGGGTGACCAGGCTGCTGGACGGCGCCGCCGGCCTGGAGGACCTGGGGCAGCATCTGGGCGGCGGCCTGTATGAGGCCGAGGTGCGCCATCTCAGACAAAACGAGTGGGCTCAAACCGCCCGGGACATCCTCTGGCGGCGCAGCAAGCTGGGCCTGCACGTATCCGGCGCCACGGTGGAGAACCTGGAAATGTGGCTGGCCACCAACTGATTTTTTTGAAGGAGGCGTAACCGATTTTGGCTGACTGGCGAGAGGCCCTGGACCGAGGCGGCCTGATCCTGGGTCACCGGGGGGCGCGCTCCCTGGCCCCGGAGAACACCCTGGCCGCGGGCCGGGCCGCGCTCAGGGCCGGGGCCCACGGCTGGGAAGTGGACGTGTCGCTCAGCGCGGACGGAGTGCCCTTCTTGCTGCACGACGCCACCCTGGGCCGCACCTCCAACGTGCGCCAGGTCTATCCCCGCCGCCGCCCCTGGCGCGCGGCCGACTTCACCTGGAACGAGATACAGGACCTGGACTTCGGCTCCTGGTTCGCGGCCAGCGATCCTTTTGGCCAGGCGGCCGCCGGCAGGGTGAGCCAGCAGGACCTGACGGGCTACAGGGGAGAGCCGGCCCCCAGCCTGGCCGCGGCCTTGGAGTTCAGCCAAGAGCACGACCTGCTCATCAATCTGGAACTCAAGGATTTGGGCCCAGCCTGCCCCCATGACCCGGCGGCCCTGGTGGCCGGGCTGGTGGGCGAGATGGGCCTGCAAGGTGCGGCGCTGGTCTCCTCCTTCAACTCCGACTATCTCAGGAGCATCGCCGCCCGGGCGCCGGAAATCGCCCTGGGGTTCCTGAGCCGCAAGAGGCTGCGGGACCCCGCGGCCCTGGTCAGGGAGTTGGGCGCGCTCAGCTATCACCCCCGTGAAAACCGCACCAGCCTGGCCCAGGTGCGGGACCTAGCTGCCGCTGACATCGCGGTCATCCCCTGGACCGTGAACCGGCCCGGCCGGGCCAGGGCCTTTTTCACCGCCGGCGCCCGGGGGGTGATCACGGACTTTCCCCAACTGATCAGCGGGCACACCGCCCGGGGCGACTCGCCCTGATCCCAAACTACTTCCCCACCTCCACTGCCAACCGCCCGCTTCCCGGCTGGGAAAGGCAATTTGGCTTTGGTATGCTTTAATCTAGAGTAAACAACTAGGGATAAATCATGCCTGACCAAAAAAACCACAAGACTTACGCCCCGGCCGACAGCGCAATCCTGGACCCGGAGGGCCTGGATTTTCTGCTCAAGACCAAGTTGTTCAAGGCCCTGCCCGAGGAGGCGGTGGAGCCGCTGCTCTGTTGCTTGATCCCCCGGGAGGTGCAGGCCGGAGAGCGCTTCATCAACCAGGGCAAGGCCGAGGACTCCCTGTTCATTATCCAGGAGGGTCTATGCGACATCACCCGGGAGGAAAACGGGGTGGTCAAGCCGGTGGAGCACTCCTTGGAGTCCTCGGTGGTGGGCGAGATGGCCCTGTTGACCGGCGAGCCCCGCGGCGCCAACGTGGACGCGGTGACCCACATGAAGCTGTGGGAGCTCAGGCGGGAGGATTTTGACCGGGTGTCCGAGGAGCACCCCGATCTCAGGGAGTTCCTCTTCGAGCTTTTGACCAACCGGGTGGAGAAGTCCCCGGTGATCGCGGTCCGCAACGTGGGCCGCTACACCATGACCCACTTTTTGAACAAGGGCGGCTGGAGCTTCGTCTACCGGGGCAAGCATCGGGTGCTGAACATGCCGGTGGCCATCAAGATGCTCAGGCACAACCTGGCCATGGACGAGGAGTTTTTGGACAAGTTCCGCCGCGAAGGCCATATCATCGCCAAGATGAACCACCGCAACATCGTGCACATCTTCGATATCGAGGAGTCCTACCGCACCATCTTCATCATCATGGAGTTGTTGGAAGGCGAATCCTTAAAGGATATCATCGAGCGCAGCGGCGCCCTACCCTATAACCGGGCCCTGGATTTCCTGGGCCAGATGTCGGCCGGCCTGGCCTACGCCCACGACAAGGGCATCGTGCACCAGGACATCAAGCCCTCCAACATCCTGGTGGTGCCCGAGGACCACATCAAGATCCTGGACTTCGGCCTGGCCTGCTCCAAGGGCGAAGAAGGCCTGGACGTGTTGGGCACCCCCCACTTCATGGCGCCCGAGCAGATAGAGGGCGACCCGGTGGACGAGCGCACCGACATCTACTCGTTGGGCATCACCGCCTATGAGATGTTCACCGGTGAGAGGCCCTATGCCAACCACACCGTCACCCAAATCCTGTCCAAGCACCTGCTGGAGGACATCCCCGACCCCGGGCTGATCAAGCCGGACCTGCCTGATGAGCTGCGCGAGCTGATCATGCGCGCCACCCGTTGCGAACCCAGGGACCGCTTTCAAAACATGCCCAAATTTTGGGGAAAGTTGGAACCTTTGATCGAGGCCAGCCGCAGCGAGGCCGCCCAAAGCTCGCCCCAGCGCAAGGTCACCGTACTTTTGATCTCCCACCAGGAGGGGCAGCAAGGGGACCTTAACCAGCTTTTGGACGAGTTTTCCGCCCGCGCCCAGGAGTTGGACATGAACCTCAGCGTAACCGGCGAGTCGGAGGTCTAGCCCCCTCGCTTCGCGCAAAAAAAGCCCCCCGCCAATGCGGGGGGATCTTTGTTTTGCCAGTTACCGGTTTGGCGCGGGGCTACTCCTCCAGGGCGGCCAAGCGGTCGGCCTTGGACTTGACCATCATCTCGGTGAGCCATTCGTCGCTCATCTTGCCCCGGGCCCGGGCCAGGTTCAGGGCGGCCTCCTGCACGGTGCCCGGCACCTCGCGCTGTTCTTCGTCGGGCTTGCGGGTCATGGTCAGGGCCTCGCTGGGGCAGGTGCTCACGCACAGGCCGCAGCCGATACAGCGGCCCAGGTCCAAGACGGCCACATCATCGGCCATGCTCAGGGCATCCATCTGACAGCGCTCCACGCACTCCTCGCAACCGATGCATTCGTCTTGGTCCAGCTGGGCGATGAAGGGGCTGGTGACCAGCTCGGCCGGATGGGGGTGGCGCTGCATGGCCTTGAGCACCCCGCAGCAGCAGCCGCAGCAGGTGCAGATGTTGATGATCTTCTTGGAGTTGGAAGGCTGTAAGACCAGTCCGGCCTCATCGGCCTTCTTGATGATATCCAGGGCCTCGGCCTGGTCGATGACCCGGCCCACCCCGCGCTTTTCGTAGAGATAGGCCCCGCCGCCGAAGACCAGGCAGGCCTCCAGGGGCTTGTCGCAGGCATCACCCTTGATCTGATGCTCCTTGCGGCAAATGCAGGGCGCCACCAGGATCTTGCTCTGCTGGGCGATGAGTTTCTCCGCCTCTTCGTGGGGCATCACCGCGTGGCTGGCGTCCAGGCTCTTGGACACCGGGATGGTCCTGAGCTGGGGTGAGGCCTTCCAGGACTCCATGTCGAACAGGTGC
>JANQFN010000519.1 GCA_028277825.1 Desulfarculaceae bacterium | reverse complement strand
TACAAACTGTGCCGTGATAATGCGAGCACTTTTTTCATGACGGGCCCATGAATAGTGATTCGCTGATTGATGCCACCCAGCCCTCATGAAATATGCGGGCTAAGACAATTTTCATCCCGGGGCCGGTGGCCTGGCTCCACAATAAAATCCCCGGCCGGGCGTCAAAGCGCCTGGCCGGGGAAGGCGTAAAGTGAGGTTTCGGCAGGAAACCCCTTTTCAGGCGTCTACTTCTTCTTCAGGCCCGACAACAGGCCCTTCAAGTAGGTCTCGCGCTCCTTGAACATTTTGATGACCTCATCCCGGGTCATGATCTTCACCGGGCTGCCGCTGGCCTTCATTTTCTTCAGGGTCTTTTTGGCCCCGAACATCTTGGGGAACACGGTGGACAGCTTGGTGATCACCCCGGCGGGCACGCCCTTGGGCAGGATCACGCCACGGTAGTTCACGCTGGAGTTGTCCACGTTCACACCCTGCTCCTTGAAGGTGGGAACGTCGGGCAAAAACGAGTTGCGCTCCAAATCGGCCACGGCCAGAATCTTGACCCGGTCTTTGTTGCGGAAAGAGTCGGACAGGTTGTTGAAGCCGGCCTTGACCTTGCCCGCAATCACCGACTGCATGGCCGGCACGCCGCCCTTTTCGGGGATGTAGGTCAGCTTGATGCCCGCGGCCTTCATCAGCTGCAGGGTGGCGATGTGATGGCCCACATACATACCGGCGCCGGACACGGTGATTTTGCCCGGGTTCTTCTTGGCATAAGCCACGAATTCCTTGACGTTGTTGAAGGGGCTGTCCTTGGGCACAATCAAGACCGCCGGGTCGGCGCCCCAGTTGGCCACCGGCTCAAAGGTGTTGATGTTGTATTTGGTCTTGTAAATGATGGACTGGGCGATGAAGTGGGGCACGTTGTAGGAGGCGATGGTGTAGCCGTCCTTGGAGCCCTTTTGCACGAACCAGTTCCAACCCACCTGGCCGCCGGCGCCGGGCTTGTTGATGATCACGATGGGCTGGCCCAACAGGTCCTTCTTGCCGGCCAGCATGGTGACGATGCGGGCCTGGAAGTCGGTGGCTCCGCCGGGCGAGTAAGTTACGATCATGCTCACCGGTTTGTCGGGATACTCGGCCTGGGCCACGCCGCCCACCGAAAAACACAGGGCCAACGCCAAGGCCAGCGCGGCCACCCACGAACACTTGACAACTCTAGACATAAATCCCTCCTCCTTTAAAAAAGACCTCATCCCCTGCGAAAAATCACAGGGGTAACTGGGACGTTTGCGCTTGCGCTCTATATTGAAGCCTCAGGGGATGCTCAAAAGAGCAGGCCCCGGGGCGTTTGCACCTCCAGAATCACGCTGAACAAGACAAACAGCACCCCGGTGAAAACCGCCGAACTCAGGGCGCGGGTGGCGGCCTTTTTGGGGGAAAGATCGGCGCTGCCCATGACGTAGGTGACCGCCACGAAGAACAAAAACGCCGACAAATAAAAACCCAGGGTTTCCGAAACCGCCAAATAGAGCACGATCATGCCGAACAGGATCAAAAAACGCAGCCAGGGATAGCTGGGCCCCTTTTCTGCGCCCGGGGTTTTCATCACCAGGCCCTGAATCAACAGCAAGGCCGAGAGGATGCCCATGATGGTGATCACCGTACGGGGAAAGGTGATGGCCCGGGGGTCCTCGATCATGTCCAAAGTGGCGTACAACACCACCGAGCCCACCAGGCAGATCAGGCCGACGAGAGCGTCCTTTTTCATTTCGCCGACTCCTCACTGGCCTTGAGTTTGGCCTTTTTATACTGCCGTATCTCGGCATAGACGCTGTAGGCCACCGAGGCCACGCACAGGGCGATGATGGTGATGTTCAGGCTGCCGGTGAAGAAGTAGTTGAACACGCCCACGTCGGTCTCGGCGATGAGCTTGCCCTTGAGGAAATTGTCCTCGGCGATCACCCCCAGGATGATGCCCAAGACCACCGGCGCCCCGGAAAAGCCCACCTTGCGTCCGATGTACATCAGGGTGCCCAGGCCGAACATCACTATGACGTCGTCAAAGCTGTTTTGCACGCTGTAGGTTCCGAACACGGCCAGGATGGTCACCGCCGCGATCATCTCCAGGTTGGGCACCCGCATCACGCTGTAGGAGTAACGCGACATCAGCATGCCGAAGATGCACATGGCGATCTGGGCCAGGACCAGGCTGGCGATGAAGGTGTAGGTCACCTCGGCGTTGTTGCGAAACAGGTCCGGGCCGGGGAAGAGGCCGTGGATCAAAAGCCCGCCCAACAAGACCGCCGCGGTGGGCGAGCCGGGCACGCTCAGGGTCAACAGGGGAATCAAAGAGGGCCCCACCATGGCGTTGTTGGCTGACTCGGCCGCAGCCACCCCCTCGGGGTTGCCCTTGCCGAAGCTCTCGGGATTTTTGGAGAACTTACGCACCTGATCATAGGAGATCAGGCCGGCCACCTGGCCGCCGGCACCGGGAATTATGCCGATCAAAGAGCCCACCACCGAGCCTATGGACAGGGTTTTGACCATCTTGAGGTTTTCGATGATGGTGGAGAAAACGATGCCCTTTTCCGGCTTGAAGTCCACATTGCTCTCGGTTTCGCGTCCGATGCTCTCCATGAGGGAGAACACCTGGGGTATGGCGAACAGGCCGATCAGGGCGGGCACGATGGCCACCCCGCCGGTGAGCACCTCGTGGAACACGAAACGGGGGGTGCCCAGCATGGGGCTCAAGCCGATGGTGGAGACTAGCAGCCCGAACATGCCGCCGATGAGCCCCTTGAGGATGGAACCCGAGGCCAGGCCGGCCATGACCGTGATGCCGAAGATGGCGATCCAGAACATCTCCGAAGGCCCGAATTTGAGAGCTATCTGGGCCAGGGGCGGCGTGAAGAGGATCATCACCACCATGCCGAACAGCCCTCCCACCAAAGAGGAGATGAAACAGAAATACAGGGCCTTTTGCGAGTGGCCCTGTTTGGCCATGGGATGGCCGTCCAGCAAGGTGGCGATGTTGGCCGGCGCGCCGGGGATGTTGATCAGGATGGCCGAAATGGCGCCGCCGGCCACGGTGGCGGTATAGACCGCGCCCAGGAGAATAAGGCCGGTGGCCGGATCCATGTGAAAGGTGAAGGGCACCAAAAGGGCCACGGCCATGGTGGGACTCAGCCCCGGGGTGGCGCCCAAAAAGAGCCCGCCCACCACGCCCAAAACCAGCACCACCAGGTTCATGGGGGTCAGGGCATTGGGGAAGAACTGGAAAAACTCAACCAACTTAAACCTCCCTCACTGCCGGAGCCCTGTGCACCGGGCTCCGGCGGTCAAGAAGCCATTAGCATTATGCTTGCCCCGGGCCAAACGCCGCGGGACGCTGTTTCACTGGAGCTACACCAACTCCTTGAGCTTGAGCCGCTGTATCTTGCCCGAGGGTCCCTTGGGCAACTCGTTCAAGAACATGATCACGCTGGGCGTCTTGTACTTGCCCAGGTGCTCCAGGCAATGTTCGCGAAGCTCCTCCTCGGAACACTGGGCTCCGGGCTGCAGAGTGCAGCAGACCATGATCTCTTCGCCGTAGTGCTTATCGGGTATGCCCACCGCCGCCGCGTCCAGGATGGCCGGGTGCTTGTACAGTGCCTCGTCGATCTCCCGGGGAGCGATGTTCTCGCCGCCCTTGATGATCAGCTCCTTGAGGCGGCCGGTGACGAAAACGAAGCCGTCCTCGTCCATGTAGCCCAGATCGCCGGTGTGCAGCCAGCCGTCTGCGCGCAGGGTCTCAACGGTGATGTCCGGAGCCTTGTAGTACTCGGTCATCACGTTGTCGCCCTTGATCATGATCTCGCCCACTGTCCCCCGGGGCACCTCCTCGCCCTGGGGATCGATGATCATGGCCTGGTTGCCCACCGCCTGACCCGGTGAGCCGTACTTGCGCTTTGCCGGGTCCAGGGGGTTGGAAAGCACCGGCGCGGCGGTCTCGGTCAGGCCCATGGTCTCCACGATGCCCACCCCGAATTTTTCCTCGAACTGGTGGTGCAGGGCCTTGGGCAGGGCCGATGAGGCCGAGCGCCCGAACTTGAGCTGCTCCAGGTTGTAGCCCTGGCCCTCAATCTCGCTGCCGCTGACCA
>JANQFN010000488.1 GCA_028277825.1 Desulfarculaceae bacterium | reverse complement strand
GAGGAGGCCCAAGGCATGGCCGTGGAGGCGGCGGCCGAGGGCCTGGTGCTGGAGGTCTAGCCTCTGTCAGCTGCCAGCGATCAAGCCGCCCCAGCCGGCGGCGGCAATTATGCCAATGTTCCCCGCCCCCCCAGCCGGGCCGGGCGCTGGCTCATTACCAACTCCATGCTCCTGGGCAACCTGACGGCCAACCTGGTCGCGGTGTCGGCGGTCAGCGCCCTGGAGATGTGGCTGAACCTGCCCAGCCGCCGGGCCCTGGGCGAGTTGTATGTTTCAGCAGCATTCTATTACGATATCTTCGCCTTTGTCTGCGGAGTGTCGGTGATGCTCTGGTGGGAGCGCCCCATGCGCCGCTGGCTGCGCGATCACTGGGCGGGCCGCGAAACCACCCCCCGGGCGCTGTTGGCCGCCCGCCAGCGGCTGTTGAACGAGCCTTACCTGGCGGTGGCTTTGAACCTATTTTTGTGGTGCACCTCCTCGGCCATCTTCGGTTCCCTGGTGGCGGCCAACCCGGCCACGCGCCACATGGCGGTGGGCGAGGTGCTGGGCGGCCTGATAACCGGTCTGATCACGGTCACCGCCGCCTTTTTCGTGCTGGAGCGCATCCTGCAATACCGCTGGGCGCCGGTGCTGTTCCCCGCCGGCGGGCTCACCGCCACCCCGGGCGCCCTGCGCATCAAGATCGGCACCCGCATCACCGCCCTGATTCTGGCCGCCAGCCTCTTGCCCTTTGCGGGCATGATCTTCGGGCTCAGGAGCACCATGCAGGCGGTGAATGACGGCCTGATGGCGCCCGCCCCCGCCTTGGACAACCTGCAGATGACCATGCTGGGCCTCTGCGCCCTGTTCATGGCCAACGCCGCGGTGCTGGCCTTTTTGGTGACCGTAAACCTCACCCGCTCCTTGCAGGACATGGTCCGGGTGCTGCATCGGGTCCAAGAGGGCGACTTCAGCCGCCGGGTGCGGGTGAGCTCCAACGACGAGATCGGCTACACCGGCGACGCGGTGAACCTGATGACCGCCGGCCTGGCCGAGCGGGACTTCATCAAGGAGACCTTCGGCAAGTACGTAAGTTCACAGGTGCGCGACGAGATACTGGCCGGCCGCATCCCCTTAGACGGCGAGACCAAGGAAGTGACCGTGCTCTTCGCCGATCTGAGGAACTTCACGCCCCTGGTGGAGGCCACACCGCCCAAGGAGGTGGTCAAGATAATCAACGGCTACTTCGAACAGATGTCGGCGGCCATCAAGGAGCACGGCGGCCTGGTGCTGCAGTTCATCGGCGACGAGATCGAGGCGGTGTTCGGCGCGCCGCTGCCCCTGGAGGACCACCCACAGTTGGCGGTGGAGGCGGCCCTGGCCATGCGCGCCAGGCTGGTCCAGGTCAATGAATCCCTCCGGCACACCGGCTTTGCGCCCCTTGAGCATGGCATCGGCATCCACACCGGCAGCGTGGTGGCGGCCAACATCGGCAGCCCGGAGCGTCTGTCTTACGCCCTGGTGGGCGACACCGTGAACCTGGCCTCCCGCCTGCAGGGACTCAACAAGACCTTCGGCAGCGACATCATCGTCAGCGCCATCACCGCCGCCCGGTTGGACGACAAAATCACCCTGGAGAAACTGCCCGCCACCGAGGTAAAGGGCAAGAGCGGGCCGGTGGAGATATTTGCGCTGCCCTGAAGGGGCCTTGGTGCGGGCATCTGCTTTATGTTATGGTTTTTACAGCGGCATTCCGACAGCGCTGCTGATGATGCCTGGGTTGATCTCCGCCCGGGGATTCTTAGTCAGGGGGAGCGTTTTATAACATGCGCATAGCCTTTTTGCTGGATCCGCTGGAGTCCATCGAGCCCAACCTGGAGACTACCAGTTGGCTGATGTATGAGTGCAACCAGCGGGGCCACACCGTCTATTTCCTGGAGCCCCACGACATCTACGTGCGTGGCTCGCGCCTGGTGGCCCGCATGCGCAACATCACCGTGCCCCCGGACCAGTCCATGGACGCTTACTGGACCAACGCCATCGGCTGCCTCAAGCGCGAGGAGTTGATCTTCGAGGAGATCACCGAGATCGACGCCCTGTTCTTGCGCAAGGACCCTCCCCTGGATCACCAGACCATGGAGTTTCTGGCCCACGTGGAGGATCAGGTCTTCATCATCAACTCCACCCGGGGCCAGATGGTGGCCAACTCCAAGCTGTATCTGCTCAATTTCCCCGACATCATTCCCGAGACCCACATTTCGCGCGACCCCACCCGCCTACGCAAGATCATCGAGGAGTTCGGCGGCGAGATGGTGGTAAAGCCGCTGTCGCGCTCCAAAGGCGAGGGGGTGATCAAGGTCAGCTCGGCGGACCGGGACAACTTAAACTCCCTGATTCACTACTACGTGCACTCCTACCTGCCCTACCCCCAGCGCGAGGTGATCATGGTGCAGGAGTATCTGGAAGAGGTGCGTGAGCGCGGCGACGTGCGGATCATGCTCTTAAACGGCGAGATCGTGGGCTCCATGCGCCGCATCCCGGCCGAGGGTGACTTCCGCACCAACGTGCACGCCGGGGCCTCGGTGGCCAAGCACCACATCACTGGCAGCGACCGCCGTATCTGTGAGACCATCCGGCCCCGCCTGGTGGCCGACGGGCTCTATTTCGTGGGCATCGACATCATCGGCGACAAATTGGTGGAGATAAACGTGGTCAGCCCGGCGGGCATACCCCGCATCAACCGCCTGGACGAGGTCAAGATTCAGGCCCAGGTCATCGACTTCGTGGAGGACCAGGCCGCCCTGCTCAAGTCCGGCGCCTGAAGCTATTCCCCGTGACCACCCTGCCCTTCGTCTTTTCCATTCCCCACGCCTCACACCGGGTGCCCCCGGAGGTAATGACCGACCTGGCCTTGGACGACTGGGGAATCCGCGACAACGTGGACGCCGGCGCCTGGGAGGTTTTCGGGGGGCTGGAAGGCCTGGCGGTGTTGCCGGCGGCTTATTCCCGCTTGGTGGTGGATTTAAACCGCAACCCGGAGAACCACGCGGCCAAGGGGGTGGTGGCCGCCAGCGACTACAACGGCCGGCGCATCTTTTTGCCCGGCCGGGAGCCGGATGATGAGACCGTGCGCCGGCGGGTGGAGCGGTATTGGCGGCCCTGGCACCGGGAGTTGGCGCGGGCCCTGGAGAGCCCCGGCCTCAAGGGTCTCATTGACTGCCACTCTCTGGACAAGACCGGCCCGCCCGAGGCCCCGGACCCCGGCGAGACCCGCGCCGACATCACCCTGGGCAACAACGGCGGACCCGGCGGCCGCCGCGACCCCGACCGGGGCGGCCGCCTGGCCTGCCCGCCGGACAAGCTGGAGATTCTGGGAAACGCTTTCAGGCAGGCGGGCTTTTCGGTGGCCTACAACCGGCCCTATCCCGGCGGCTACATCGTGCAGCACTACGGCCCGCCGCTGATGGAGCGCGGCGCCTTTGCGGTGCAGATAGAGGTGAACAAGGCCCTGGTGGCCGATGCGGCCTATGAGAAGCTGGACCGGGAGCGGGCGGCGGAGGTCAGCCGGAGGATTCGCCGGGCGCTTGAGCGGGCGGCGTCTGCTCTGTGAGCACCCCTTCGGGCAGATCACAGGCAGGCTCGTCGTGAATCTTGTTGTGCACGCGCCTTAAGCGCCGGGAAAGCTCCTTGCAGATCTGCAGGGCCACCTGGGGGTACTCGCGCACCGTCTCGTGGAACTCGCGCTTGTAGAGCACCAACAGGTGGGTCTCAACCTGGGTGGTCACCGTGGCCGAACGCTCGGCGTCGTCAAACAGGGCCATCTCGCCGAAATAGTCGCCGTCACTGAGTCGGGCGATGTCCACCGTGCAGCCGTCTTCGCCCTTGCCGGTGACCTCGACCTTGCCCTTGACGATCAGATACATGTTGTCACCCACGTCGCCCTCGCGGATGATCACCTCCCCGGCCTTGGCCAGGTATTCCTCGGTGACCGAGGCCACCGCTGCCAACTCGGCCACGGCCAGCCCCTCGAATATCTCCATGCCTCTTAGAAGCAGAATCTTTTGGGACAAGGTGGTCTTTTCCATAGTTTCCATAACTTAAGTCTCCCCCCCCTCAGGCGGCTGAGGCCAATTTACCGGCCAGTTCCTTGACAAAGGGGTTGTCGCTGTTTTTGAGGCGCTCCAGCTCCGTCCGGTGCTGGCCGGCCTCCTCGCCCCCGGCCACCTGGGTCAGGGCCAGGTATTGGGTCACCCAACTGGCCTTGTTCAAGAGTTCGCTGATCAGGGACTGGCGGGCGCCCAAGTCGGTGGGCAGGTCGAATAGCTTTTTGCCCTTGGCCAAAGTCTCGCTGATGCCCATGTCCTCCAACAGCGGCACCATGGCCTCCGACAGGTTGCGGCCCAGCATGGTCTCCAGGGCCTCCAGGGCGTTGGAGCGGAGTTTGGTGTCCTTGGAGTGCAGGCCCCTGAGGATCAGCCGGGTCTGGGCCGAGGCGTCCTGGGTGGCCAGGACCCTGAGTATGGTCTCCAGGCGGGCGTCCTTCTTTTCCTTCAGGTGATCCACCAACAAGTCCCGCTCCGGGCTTTCGGGAAACTGCTTCACCGCCTCGGCCTCGGCCAGGTTGCGGTAGGCGTGCTCCAGGTAGCTTTTGGCAAAGTCGATTATCTCCGGGTCGCTGATCTTCAGGGTCTCCATCAGGGAGTAGAGCCCCTCCCTGATGCGCTTATTGGGGATGGCCAGGGACTCGATGAGCACGTGAGTGTTCAGGTCCTCGCTGGAAGACAGCTTGATCAGGGCCAGGTGGCGCCGGTCGCTGTCATCGCTGCCCAGAAGACCGACGAAGGCGGCCAGGGCCTCGTCGTCGCCCAGGTTGAAGGCCTCAAACACCTCGGTGGGCACCGAGTCCGGGTTTTTCAAGAGTTGCTCCTGCACCAGCTTGTGCATCTCGGGATCGTCCAGGCGGTTGAGGGCCACCATGATCCGGCTCTTGAGATCCGGGTCGGTTTCTGTTTCCAGCATCCGGCGCAACTGGCCGCAGAACTCGGGGTTGCCCGAACCGCCGGCGGCGATGACCCCGGCCTGTTTTTCCTTTTGGCTCCCGCCCTTGAGCCACTGCTCGATGATGCCGTGGTACTTGGCCGGGTCGTGGCGGTAGAGGCCGATCACCGCCTGGGCCTGCACAGCCAAGCTGTCCTGGTCCAGCATGCGCTCCAAAAAGACCCCGGAGTGCTCGTGGGGCAGCTTGGCCGCCGCCTCGGTGAGGGCGGCGTTCAACTTGGGGCGGTTGGGGTCGGCCAGGTCCTCGTAGACCTCCACCGCCTCGGGCCCCACGTCCACCGGTATCAGGGGCAACAGCTCGATGGCGGTGTCCTCGCTGCGGTCTCTGATGAGTTGCAAGAGGGTCTTGTCTATGTCCGGCACCTGTTGGGCCTTCATCATCTGGGCGTACCACACGCAGACGTGTCCCCGGGCTTGTTTGCAGGCCTCCACCAGTTGCTTCTGGGCGCGCTTGTCTTTAAAAATCTGGCCCAGCTCCTGCTGCTCCAGGGATTTGAGGTCGATGACGTTCCTGGCGATCAAATCCAAGAGGATGTCGGAATAGGTGCGTTTGAGCCAGATGGTGGAGAGCACCCAGCCGGCGGTGAAGACGATGCCGGCGATGGACAAATAGCGGGGACTGAAGTTGCCCTCGGACACAAAGATGATGGCCGAGCCCAACAGCACCCCCAGGCGCACCACGGTACCCCGGAGGAAGGGACGCAGCACCGCCCGGAACTCGTCGGGGAACAAGCCCATGAGGATGTTGCGTGCCGGGTTGTTGATGGTCACCAACAAGACCCGGGTGGAGAGCCGGGCGTACATGGCGGCGTAGACGTCGAAGCGGAACAAAAAGGCCAAAAAGGCCAAAATGTAATTGGCCGGATGGAACATCAGGGCCACCGGCAGGCCCCAGCGGCTGTAGAGCTTGCCCACGAACAAAAGAATCACCAGGCTGACTATATTGAGCACCCCCCGGAAGTAGCCGAAGAAGGTCACCATGCCGCCCTCGGTGGCAAAGGTCTCGTTCACCGCGAAGTTGAACTGGTAGTTCATGATCGGCAGCACCACGTTGGGCAAAAAGGTGATCAAGACCAGCACTTTGAGGAGGGTGGACTCCTTCATCATGGGCATCACCTTTTTGAACTCCTCGATGAGGCCGGTGCGCTTTTTGACCTTCTTGGCGGTGCGCTCGGGCAGCTTGAGCATTTGGAACTTGGCCGACATGCGCCAAACCACGGCGGCGCCCATCACGGTGGTGACCAAATAGGCCAGCATCAGGTTGTCCAGGGTGATGGCCCGGGCCAGGGCCGGGGTGCCGAAGCTGCCGATGATGGCCCCGATCACCCCGCCGGCGGTGATCAGGGGGAAGATGCGCTTGGACTGGCGGGTGTTGAACAGGTCATTGGCCAGGTTCCAGAACACCAGGGCCAACAGGGCCTCGTACTGGGCCTTGAGCATGAACAAGACCGGGTAGACCATATCCAGGTCCATGGCCACCACCGGCCGGAGCAGCGCCACCGAGCCCCCGCAGAAGACCAACAGATAGGCCAGGGCCCGGCCGCTGGGCAGCTTACGCAAAAAGGCGGTCATGAAACCCATGATCACAAAGGTGGTCAGGGAGTTGGCCACATAGACCACGGGCAGGTATTCCACCCCGAAGCGCTTGAGGAAAGTGGTCTCGGCGAAGTTGTTTAAGAAAATGTTGGAGGTGCGGATCAGGTACAAAAGGGCGGCGGACCACAGAAAAAGGGCGATCTCATCCGGCTGCACCTTGAGCCAGCGCCCGATTGCCGCTTTCAAGCCTTCCATGCGCCCTTCCCTTGGCCCTCAAAACAAACAAATTCATATTAGTACGGATCAGCGGGCAGATACAAGGCAGGTCCGGTCCCAACAGGCCTAGCCCGGATATTTCACGAAGGCCGGCCGTCCGGCTGCGCCAGCCAAGCGCTGGCGGTGTTGCCGGCTGCGCTCCAAGCTCGACGTAGCTTGGGCTACGCCTTCGCCTGTCGCTTGCCGCCAGCGTGCCGCTGGTGGCAAAGCGGGTCGTGTTATGTTTGGCTCCCGCAAAGATGACTGGCTCCCGACGCGGCCCCTTGGCTGGCCAAGCCTTGGGCCGCCTTGCCAGCGCATGGCTGGCTGTGCCGGGCTTGGGTACAAACCGTACACTGATAGTGTAGACGTTTTTTTTCATAACACACCGATAAATGCTACCCGCATCGCCAATGCCGTCCAACCTTCGTGAAATGTCCGGGCTAGCTCCGTGCCCTTTTCCCCAGCCTCTTTCTCTTTACGGGGCGCCAAAGGCTCCAGAGGTCTTCGAGGGAGTGTGTGGAGTGCCTATCGGGCAAGGTGGGCGTCCAATTTTTTATTAACAATTCTTATCTATTTCACTTCTTTTCTTAAAAAGACACCAGCAGGCCGGCGCCCCAGGCGTATTTCGAATGCCACTGCACCATGACCGAGAGATTCTTGGCCAGGACATAGGACAGGCCCACCGAGCCCTCCCAGCGCTCGTGGGAGTCGTAACGCACATCCCACAACATGCCCAGCCGGGGGGTGAGGGCCCATTCCTTGTCCAATTCGACGCGCCAGCCGGCGTCGGTGTCCAGCCAGAGACGGGATTCGAAGTTCAGGGGCAGCAGATAGGTGAGCCCCACGATGCCTCGGGTCTTTTCCTCCTCGCTGTTTTCGCCTTCGGAGTTGGCCCCGATGAAGGCGGTGAAGAAGCGGTTGAAGGAATAGGCCCAGGTGAAGGTGCCCTCCCAATCGGTCTCCTCCACGTTTTGCCAGCCCACCTCCCACTCCAGGGAGAGGATCTGCCGTGTGTTGGCCGCGCGCACAAAGCCCTCGGTCATGTTGCTCAGAAGCTCGGCGTAGAGCCAGGCGTACCAGGAATCCTCATAGAGGTTGGGGCGTATTGCCATCACCTCCGGCGGCGGCTGGTAACCCCGGTAGTGCACCAGCCGGGCCATGCCCGCCTTCATATGGTAGAGCAGGTGGCAGTGGAAGAACCAATCGCCTTTCTCGTTGGCGTCGAACTCGATCACCGTGGTGGACATGGGGGCCACGTCCACGGTGTGCTTGAGCGGGGCGCGCTCCCCCTGGCCGTTTATCACCCGGAAGAAGTGGCCGTGCAGATGCATGGGGTGGTGCATCATGGTGCGGTTAATCACGATGAAGCGCACCACCTCGCCTTCCTTGATGCGGATGGTGTCTTCCGGCAAGAGCCGCTTGTTGTTTAGCAGCCAGACGTAGCGGCCCATGTCGCCGTCCAGGGTCAGGCGCACGGTGCGCACCTTGCGGTCCTTGCCCAGGGAGGTGGACTTGGTGGCCCGGAGCTTGGCATAGGGCGGCCCCGGCCGGCGGGGATCCCTGCCGTCCACCGCCAGGCTGGCGGCGGAGGCCACGTCCGAGGCCAGGGGCGTGAAGTCATAGGTGAAGGGCTTGCCGTCATAGGGGTTGCGCCCGTCGGGTTTTTGGATTTTGGCATGGTCTTTATTTTGGTGGGCGGCCGGCATGTCATGCCCTTTGGCCTGGGGCATCTTCATGCCGCTGTGGTCCTGCGCAGGGGACATCTTCATTGCGCCATGGCGCATTTCCATCTGCATGGCGCCGCCCATCATGCCCGGCCGGTCGAACTTACCTGCCTGTACGGCATCGTCGGGCATGCCCATGGAGCCGGCCGGGGTCAGGGCCAGGACCCGCTCCGCCGACAGAGCGCCCATGGAGTGATAGAGGTTGGGCTTGGGCACCTCCGGAGCCGGGTGCTTCATGCCCGAGCCCAGCCAGGCCGAGGCATGGGCCGAGCCGTCGTGGGAGGTGGCGCGGAACTCCCAGGTGCCCTTAGCAGGCAGTTTCACCAACACGTCATAAGTCTCGGCGATGCCGATCAACAGCCGCTTGACCTTGACCGGCTCCACCGGGAGGCCGTCGGCGGAGATGATGGTCATGGGCCCGCCGGCGAACTCCAGCAAAAAGAAGGTGCTGGCCCCGCCGTTGATGACGCGCAGGCGCACGGTTTGGCCCGGTTTGGCTTTGATGGAGATCTGGGGTTGGCCGTTGATCAAAAAGCGGTCATAGGCCACATCCGCCAGGTCCATGGCCGGCATGCGCAACAACTCGCGCTTGAAATAGTCGCCCAGCATGCCCAACTTGGCCGCCCCCAGGATGCTCTGGGCGCCGCCCTTTTGAATGGCGAAGAACTCGGAGCCCCGCTTGAGGTCGTGGATCACGCTGGCGGTGCTCTGGTCGGTCCAATCCGAGAGCATCAGGACATATTCGGGCCGCGTTGGTTTTTCGGCCTGCCGGGGTTGGATGACGATGGCGCCGTAGAGCCCGTTCTGCTCCTGCAGGCCGCTGTGGGAGTGATACCAATAGGTGCCGCTTTGGCGGATGGGAAACTCATAGACAAAGGTCTGGCCCGGTTTGATGGGCGGGAAGCTGATGTTCGGCACCCCGTCCATACCCGGCGGCAACAGGATGCCGTGCCAGTGGATGGAGGTGTCCTCGGGCATTTTATTGTGCACCCGGATGCGGGCCAGGTCGCCCTCTGTGAAGTGCAACACTGGCCCGGGGATGGAGCCGTTGATGGTCATGGCCGTGGCCGGCTTGCCGCTGATATTCACTTGCTTTTGAGCGATGGTGAGATCATATTCCTTCACGGCGGCTTGGGGCGCGGTTGCCCACAAGACACAGAGCAGGGTCAACAGGCAGGGGAGCAGGCGTCTGAACATGATGACCTCTCGCTGTAAATGGTGCTGTTAATATTTTATAGGATAAAACTGGGAATTGCGCCTTTGGGGCGGCGGGGAAGAGGCGGGTAAGTGAAAGGTTGCTGCCCGGCTTCACCAATAAACGTGCGACTATTTCCAAGCCGAGATTGCTTCGTCGCAAGGCTCCTCGCAACGACAAGAAGCTTGGCTGGAGAAAATGTGTCGTTGCGAGGAGGGCCGCCAGGCCCGCCGAAGCAATCTCTGTTTAAAAAAAGAGGTTTGGAATGGGGAAAGGAGGTTGCTATGTCAAAAGGGCCGGGTGGCTCGGGCAACTTTTGTCGCCCGGGTGCCGGAGGCACAAGAGTTCATTAAGGTAGTATCGTTTTACTCATCGCGGAGCGTATGAATTTGCCGGCCGGTTAAATGGCAGTTTTAGGGCCTCGGCAATTGCATCGGCATTAAGATCCAGTTTTATGGGCATCATTTGCGGGTGGGGATAAACCCCTCCCCTACCAAGAAATGCGAACCGCTCGCACGCTCCACAGGGACGATATCTATAACTTTTTCCCTTGCCAACTTTTCATCTTTACCGGCCGGGACCATCCAAAGGAAAGGGGCTCTATAACGGAGCCCCTCATTAGGTTTCGTTTTGATTCACCTTTTAGCGCACGAACATCACTTTACAGGTGGCCCGGCGGAAGATCTTTTCGGCGGTGGAGCCGAACCTCAGCGCCTTGGCCAGGGAACTCTTGCCCTTGGCGCCCATGACGATCAGGTCCGCGCCCTCCTCCTCGGCGATCTCCAGAATGCGCTCATAAGGCACCCCCAGCGCGATGCGCGAAGTATGGGGCACCTCGGCCAGCGGCAGCCCGTGCTCCTTGAGTTTGGCCAACATATCGCGCATCATTTCGGCGCGCTCTTCCTCCATGGCGTTGATGGCATTGGCCGCCAGCCCGTTGAGGGCGCGCATGCGCCCGCCCAGGCGCTCCAATTCCTCATAGAGCTTTTCGTTGACCACGTTCAAGAGCAAAAGCTCGGCTCCATGCGCGGCGGCCACGATGAAGGCCTCGGCCGCGGTGGCGTGGGAGAACTCAGAGAAGTCCACCGAACAAAGCACTTTTTTTACGGGGGTGTGACTCATGCCGTGGCCTCCTGAAGCTTCTGCCGCTCATGGATGGGCAGGGTTAAGCTCGGGTCCTTTTTGATGCGCGCCTTTTGGGAAAGGATGACCAGGGCCACCAGGCCGATGCCCATCAGGCTGCCCACCACCTTCGGCAGGTCCAGGCCGGTGACCCAGTTGAGCAGGGCCGGGAAGTAGAGCAGGGCGGTGGCCAGGGCGAAGATGATCCACTCGTAAACCTTGGTGGGACACAGCATGTATCCCATGGTCACCGCCCCGAAGGCGATGGTCCCCAGGGTGATGGTTATATAGGCGGTTATTATGTCGAACCAACTGCCGCCCAAGAGGAATCCGGGCACGTAGGCGAACAGGAAGGGCCCGATGTAGAGCATCTTGGCGAACTTAAACGAGGTCCAGCCGGTTTTCCAGGGGTCGGAGCCGGCAATGGCCGCGCCGGCGTAGGCCGCCACGCACACCGGTGGCGTGATATTGGAGTCCTGGCTGAACCAATACACAATCATATGCGAGGCGATTAGCACCCAGGGCACCATCAGCATCAGTTCGGGGTTGGAGAGGGCCTGCTCCTCCAATATGCCGAAGGTGGCGACGCCGAAGATGGAGACCGCCATCATGTCCCGCACCGCCTGGCCGGCCAGCACCACGGTGATCAAATAGGCGGCGGTGACCGGCACGCCCATGCCCAAGACCAAGGAGGCCAGGCCGATGAGGATGATGGCGATGGGCAGGACGCCGAAAGAGAGTTCGATGATGATCTGGCTGAACTTCAGGCCGATGCCAGTGAGCTGGATGGTGCCCACGATGATGCCGATCACGCCCACGGTGGCTCCGATGATCAGGGTGTTGCGCGCGCCCTCGATCATGGCGCCCAGGATCTCCTTGAAGCCCATCTTGTTGTTCTCGGTGGTCCAGGAGACCGCGATGCAGGAGATGGTGGCCCAGAAAGCGGCCATGCCCGGCGAGTAGCCCAACAGCATCAGCACCACGATGATCACCAGGGGCGCGGACAAAAGCCACTGGGACTTGAGGATATCCATGGCGGTGGGGGCGTTTTCATCCACCATGCCCACCAGGCCGTAACGTTTTGCCTCGAAGTGGATCATCACGAACACGCTGAGGAAGTAGATGGCCGCCGGGAAGATGGCCATCTTCATGATGTCCACGTAGGGGATCTCGGTCAGTTCGGCCATCAAGAAGCCGCCGGCGCCCATGATGGGCGGCATGAACATACCGCCGATGCTGGCCGCCGGTTCGATGGCCCCGGCCACGTGGGGCCTAAAGCCCGCCCTCTTCATCAGGGGGATGGTGAAGGCGCCGGTGGAGACGGTGTTGGCGATGGCCGAGCCGGAAACCGAGCCGAAGAAGCCCGAGGCCATCACCGCCACCTTGGCCGGCCCGCCCACGGTGCGCCCGGCCAGGGCCATGGGCAGATCCAGGAAGAAGCGGGAGCAGCCCGAGGCTTTGAGGAAGCTGCCGAAGAAGATGAACAGGATGACATAGGTGACCAGCACGTTGGCCATGATGCCGAACACACCCTCCTGCTTGTAGTAGATGTGGTTCAGGGTCTGGTCCAAGGGGAAGCCGGCGTGGGCAAAGGCCTCGGCGATGGGCACGTAGTCCAACAGATCGCCCCAGAAGGCATAGCAAAGGAAAAACACGCCCACCAAGGTCATGGACCAGCCCAACAGGCGGCGGGCCACCTCCAAGGACACCAGGATGCCCATCACGCTCACCGAGGTGTCCAGGGCGTTTTCGGCGCCCATGCGGTAGTTGAGCGCCTCGAACTCGACAATGTAGTAGCCCACCACGAAGGCGGCCATGGCGGCCAATAGCAAATCAGCGGCTACGGGCCGCTCATCCTGGCTGATGCCCCAGGTCTTGATGGGCAGGAAAAACACCGCTGCGGCCAGGGCACTGGGCAGCACGAACAGCCAGTTGAAAACGATGGTTTGTTCCTCGCCGCCGCTCTGGCCAAAGAGAAAATTAAGAATGAAGTAGAAGCAGGAGGCGATGGTCAGAAATGAAATAAAGTTGTCTTTGTAAAAATTTGCTTCACGCGCGGTCGAGCTGGTGGCGGGGTAATTTATAAACACCAGCACATAGGTGATGAGCACGTAAATGCCCAAAAAGTACTGGGTATCCACCGGCAAGACCCCGGCGTTGTAAAAATAGAACATCACCATGATCACGCCCAGGGCGGCGGTGAACAGGGCCCAAAAACCGGTCATGGCCCGGCCGGTCTTGGCATCCTTGCGCACTATCTCCTTGAGCTTTTCCTTGTCGACGGCTTCGTCCTGCAGGGCAGCTTCCTCGTCGAAGGGATCCACGCTCTGGCTTTTGGGCTCGTCGCTCATGGCGGTTCCTCTTTGATTTTTTCAACTAGGGTAAAGCGTTATGGGGGAGGGCTTATCAGGCCCTCCCCCATCATTAAATTCCCCGGGGGGAAGGTTAGTCAATAGGCTTTAAGGAATCGGGAACCTTCACGCCCTGCTCGATCCAGAACTTGTAGGCGCCCTTGTGCAGCGGCACCGAAGCGCCCCGGATGTTGTTCTGCAGCGTCATGGCCTTGAAGGTCTTTTTGGCCGCCACCATGGCCGCCATGCCCTGCTCGGACCACAGAGTCTTCATGATCTTGTAGATCAGGTCCTCGGGCTGGTCCTTGTTGGTGCTCAGGATGGTGGAGTCCTGGAAGGTCTCGCAAGGCGGCATGCCCTTGTAATAGGTGCCGGCGGCGATGGTGGTGGGCGAGTAGGCATAGGCCTTGTAGAAGCCCGAGGCCACCGCGTCCTTGTGCACGTCGATCAGGCGGATTTTCACCTGCACCGAGGCCTCGATCACCGCGCGGTTGGGGTAACCCACCAGCAGCCAGAAGGCGTCCAGCTTGCCGTCCTTGAAGGCGCGGGCGGCGGCGGAGTAGCCCAGGAAGGTGGTCTTCATCTTCTTGAGGGTGCCCAGGTGGCCGAAGAAGCGCTGGGCGCTGGCGGCGGCGCCGGAACCGGCGTTACCCAGGGCCACGCGCTTGCCCACCAGGTCCTTGGCGCTCTTGAAGGGGCTGTCGGCGCGGACCACCAACTGAGCCGGGGCGCCATAGAGGTAACCCATGGCCCGCAGCTTGTTGTACTTCTTGGCGTCCTTGGGCAGCTTGCCGGCAAAGCCCAGAGCGGAGTCCACCGCGTAGCACAGGCCGATGGTGGACTGGCCCTGGCTGACGCGCTTGACGTTTTCCACCGAGCCGCCGCTGCCTACGGCGCTGGCCTTGATGTCCTTGTTCACTTTGGGGATGTATACCGCCGCGCCGTTGGCGAAGGTGTTGAAGGTGCCGCCAGTGGGGCCGCCGCCGATTTTGACCTTATACTTGGCCTCGGCCGCCGCCGGCATCATGCCCAGGCCCAGCGCCAAAGCGGCTGCCAAGCCAAAGATCAGAGCTTTTTTCATCTTGTTTCCTCCTGTGCCAGGTTGGTTAAAGGACTTTGATTTTCTTGAGCATCAGCCGTCCCATATGACTCCGGCTGGCTCCTCGACTCAGTTGACAAGCAAGTATGAAAACCTTCCCCTGGCCTTGCAGCCGGGGCCTGAGCAAATGCGTCTTGAGTTGGTTGGGCTATAAAGGGCCTTATTAAGCCCTTTCAAGCTGTAATAGACTAGCTCCGGGAGATGGAGTGCGTAAATTCAAACAACTCTGATTTTCTTGTACAATTTTTTCTTACAAGCCATCGAATGCGGATCAGGGTTCCACCAGCCCCTGTTGGATGGCAAAACGAGACAGATCGGCGTTGTTGCGCAGATTAAGCTTCTTAAGTAGGCGGAATCTATAGGTGTCCACTGTTTTGACGCTGATGTGGTAGGAGTCGGCGATCTCGCGGTTGGTCTGCCCCAGGGCCAGGGCCCTGAGCACCTGGATTTCGCGGTTGGACAGGCTCTCCAGGGGGGATTGGCCGCCTTCGCCCCGGGCCACGCGCAGGGCCAAAAGCTCGGCCGCCTCTTCGCTCAAAAAGCGGCCGCCCTCGTGCAACTGGCGGATGGCCCTGACCAACTGCTCCGGGGCCGAGCGCTTGGTGATATAGCCCTTGGCCCCGGCCGAGATGGAGCGAACCACGTATTGCTCTTCCTCGTGCATGGTCAACACCAGGACGGGCAGTTCGGGCTGTTCGGCCTGCAGCCGGCTGATCACCTCCAGGCCGTCCATGCCCGGCATGGAGATGTCCACCACCGCCACGTCGATGGGGTGCTTGCCCGCCTGGGCGATGGCCTCGCGGCCGTCAGCCGCCTCCACCACCACCTCCAGGTCGCCGGTCTCCTCGATGAGGCTTCGCAGCCCGGCGCGCACAATGCTGTGGTCATCGGCCAACAGGACTTTGATCAAGGCTTTTCTCCGTTTTTCAGCTCCAGGGGCAGGCAGAGCACCACCTCGGTGCCCTGGCCGGGCAGGGAGCTTATCTCCAAAGTGCCCCCGGCCAGGCTGGCCCGCTCGCGCATGCCGGCGATGCCCAATTCCTCGCGCTCGGAGAGCTTTTCCACCTCGAATCCCTGGCCGTCGTCAACCACCGACAGGGTCAACTGCCCTTTGTCGGCCTTGAGGCTGACCTCCACGTTGGAGGCCTGGGCGTAGCGGGCCACGTTGGTCAGGGCCTCCTGGGTGACCCGGTAGGCGGCTATGGCCACCCGGTCGCTCACCGGCGGCACCCCGTTGTGGCTGAACACGCAGGAGATGCCGGTGCGCTTTTCAAAGTCGCCGGTGTGCCACTCCAGGGCGTCCACCAGCCCCAGGTCGTCCAGGGCCGGCGGGCGCAGCCGGGTGGCGATGCTGCGCACCTCGCTGATGGTCTGGTCGATGATGGCGCACATGTTTTCCGCCCGGGCCCGGGCCTTGGGATCCGAATCAGTCAAACGCTGGCGCAGCCAGACCGCGTCGATGCTCAGCGCGGTGAGCACCTGGCCCAGTTCGTCGTGTAGCTCGCGGGCGATGGCGTTGCGCTCCTTTTCCTGGCTGGCCATGATGTTGCCCGACAGGCGCCTGAGTTTTTCTTCAGCTTTTTTGAGGCCGGTGATGTCCACCAGGATTCCGCAGAGCCGGGAGACCTCGCCGCTTTCGTCGATGATGGGGAAACGCACCGAAAGATAGGTGTAATAGTCTCCCTCAAAGGGAATGCGCTCCTCGGCCTGGTAGGGTCGCTTGCTGCCCAAGACCCGGGCGTCGTGGCGCTTGAACTGGCCAGCCACCTCCGGGGGGAAGACGTCGTCCACGGTCTTGCCCCAAACCTCCTCATTGCTCAGGCCAAACAGCTCCTCATAGCGTGAGTTGACCAGGATATAGCGGCCCTGGGCGTCCTTCATGTAGACCACCGCCGGGGTGTAGCGCAGGAAACTGGTGATCTCCCGGGTGCGCTGGCGCACTTGGCGCTCCAAATCCCGCGAGTACTGGCTGAGCTTTTCCTGGGCCCGGCGCAGTTCTTCTTCGGTTTTCTTCAACTCAGTGACGTCCACCAGCACCGCCAGGGACTTGATCATCCGGCCTTTCTCGTCCCGCTCGGCGATGGCCGAGAGCAGGACCTCCACCACCTCACCGTTTTTTTTGACGAACTGGTAGGAGATGTCCTTGGCCCGGCCGGTGGCGAAAAAGGCGGGCAGAATCTCCTCTTCGGCGTGGCGGCGCGAGGTGGGGGTCAAAAAGTCGGTGAGTTTGCGGCCGATCACCTCCTCATCGCTGTAGCCCAGGGCGTCGGACCAGTAGTTGCTCACATTGACGATGCGGCCATCGGTGTCGATGGAGTGCAGCAGGGCGGGGGTGTTGTGGTACAGCGAGCGGTAGCGTTCCTCGCTGCGCCTCAAGTCCTGCTCGGCCATGCGGCGGCGCAGGATCTCGCCGCTGGCCTTGCGGTAGAGGAAGTAGACGCTCAACCCCGCCAGGAGAATCAGGCCCAAAACTGCGGCTCCAGTGCTGCGCGCGTAGGGTCTGAAGGCCCACTCGGCCACATCGGCCAGGCTGCGCAAATACACCACCCGCCAGCCGGGGAAGTTTTTCACCGGGCTGGAGTAGAGCAGATACTCGTTGCCCTCCTTGTCCCGGGCGGTGTGCTCTCCGGTCCGGGCCAGGCCGCTCCAGGGCCAGGGGCCGTCGCCGAACTGCCGGCTTATGGCGATGCGCTCCCAGTCCTTGAGGTCCGATTCCCACAGGGTGTTGAACAGCCAGTCGGGGCGGTTGGAGCTGAAAATGACCTCGTCGGGCCCCACCAGCAGGGAGTAGCCCACTGAGGGCTGCATGGACTTCTGCTCCAAGAGGCGGATGGGGGCCTTGATCACCGCCACCCCGATGGGCTTGGCCCCGTCGGGGGCAAATACCGGGTGGCTGTAATAGGCGCCCCGCTTCAGTGAGGTGGTGCCCAGGGCCAAATACTTGGCCGCGTCGCCCTTGATGGCCTGCTTGAAATAGGGCCGGAAGGAAAAATTATGCCCCACGAAGCTGTCCAAGGAATTGCGGTTGGAAGAGGCCACGGTGAGGCCCTGGTGATTGAGCAGATAGCAGACTCCCACCTCCAGGGCGGTCTGGAAGCGGTCCAGCACCAGGTTGGCCTGGGTCAGGGTCGCCTCGCTGGGATCATTGAGGGCCTTTTGGATCTCAGGCAGGCTGGCCAGGGCCCGGGCCGGTTTCTGGTTTTGGGACAAAGAAGAGGATATCTGGTTGGTCAGGGTCTCGGTCAGCGAGGCCGCCCGCCGGTTGGCCACCGCCACCGCCGACTCCCGCAGGGAATAATAATAGTAGGTGCCGCCCACCACGGTGGAGGCCAGGGTCAACAGGGAGAGAATGAGTAGTATGGTCTTAAGACGCATGCACCGCTCCGGGATTAAGCCACGTCATCAATTAACTTGGCATGATCGCTGCGAGTTGTAAACAGGCTCGGCGGCAAAGGCCCGCCAGCCGGCACCCCGCGCCCGCAGAGTGCTTCGGGTTTTCGTTCCCCTGGCCAGGGGTTAAGCTGCATCAGGCCGGTTGACACCCAGGCCGGGTTTGTTAGGATGATGCCATCGCTCTTAAAAGCAGATGTCTATAAACACCCCGCGGCCCACCGGGGGCCGGGTGAAACCAGAGGCCCATGGAAAACCAGATAGAGATCGAGGAGCTGATCCCGCCTCCGGCCTTGCAGGAGGAAGACCTGCCCCGCGACCTGCCCCTGTTGCCGGTCCGGGACGTGGTGGTGTTCCCCTACATGATCCTGCCCCTGTTCGTGGCCCGGGAGGCCTCGGTGGCGGCGGTGGAGGCGGCCATGGCCGCTGACCAGCACGTGTTTTTGGCTGCCCAAAAAGACCAGAACGTGGAGTTTCCCGGCAGCGAAGACCTCTATCAGGTGGGCACCATCGGCGTGATCATGCGCCAGCTCAAGATGCCCGACGGCCGTCTCAAGGTTCTGGTGCAGGGCCTGGCCCGGGCCCGGGTGAGCGATTGGCAGCAGGACCAGCCCTACTTCCGGGTGACGGTGGAGCCCTTGGACGAGGCTGGCGGCGAAGAGGAGAGCCCGGCCAGCGAGGCCCTGATGCGCTCGGTGCGCGAGGCCAGCGAACAGATCCTGTCGCTCCGGGGCCTGTTGTCCAGCGACGTGCTGGCCATCCTGGGCTCGGTGGAGGAGCCCGGCCGCCTGGCCGACCTGGTGGCCTCCAACCTGCGCCTGGAGACCAAGACCGCCCAGATCATCCTGGAGGAGACCGGCCCCCTGGCCCGGCTGCAAAAGGTGCACGAGCACCTGGGCACCGAGCTGGAGGTCTCCACCATCCAGGCCCGTATCCAGTCCGAGGCCCAGGAGGAGATGTCCAAGACCCAGCGGGAGTATTTTCTGCGCGAACAGCTCCGGGCCATCCGCCGCGAGCTGGGCGACGCCGACGACCGCCAGCGGGAACTCAGGGAACTCAAGGAGACCCTGAACAAAAAACGCCTGAGCAAGGAAGTGCGTGCCGAGGCGCTCAAGCAACTCAGCCGTTTGGAGCAGATGCAGCCCGAAAGCGCCGAGGCGGCGGTGATCAGGAGCTACTTGGACTGGATCGTGGATCTGCCTTGGTCCAGCGGCAGCCGCGACCGTCTGGACGTGAAAAAGGCCTCAATGATCCTGGACCAGGATCACTACAACCTGGAGAAGGTCAAGGAGCGCATCCTGGAGTATTTGGCGGTCCGCAAGCTCAACCCCAAGATGAAGGGCCCCATTTTGTGCTTCATCGGCCCGCCGGGGGTGGGCAAGACTTCCCTGGGCCGCTCCATCGCCCGGGCCCTGAAGCGCAAGTTCGTGCGCATGAGCTTAGGCGGGGTGCGCGACGAGGCCGAAATACGCGGCCACCGCCGCACTTACATCGGGGCCATGCCCGGCCGCATCATCCAGGGCATCAAGCAGGCGGGCACCAACAACCCGGTGTTCATGATCGACGAGGTGGACAAGGTGGGCGCCGATTTTCGCGGAGACCCCACCAGCGCCCTGCTGGAGGTGCTGGACCCGGAGCAGAACTTCGCCTTCTCCGACCACTATTTGAACCTGCCCTTTGATTTGTCCAAGGTGATGTTCATCACCACCGCCAACGTGGAAGACACCATCCCCGACGCCCTGTGGGACCGCATGGAGGTGATCGAGCTTTCCGGCTACAGCGAGGAAGACAAGCTGGTCATCGCCAAGGAGTTCTTGATCCCCCGCCAAGTGACTGAAAACGGCCTCAAGCCGGAGCAGATAGCCTTCAGCGCGGCGGCCATCAGCGAGGCCATCCGCTCCTATACCCGCGAGGCAGGGCTGAGAAACCTGGAGCGGGAGTTGGGCGCGGTGTGCCGCAAGGCGGCGCGCAAGGTGGCCGAGGGCGCCCCGGGGCCCTTCAGGATCACCGCCGCCAATCTGCCCAAGTATCTGGGGGTGCCCAAGTACCTGCCCGAGGAGGAGCGCGGCGAGGGCGAGGTGGGGGTGGCCACCGGCCTGGCCTGGACCGCGGCCGGCGGCGAGGTCCTGCGGGTGGAGGTCTCGGTCTTGGAGGGCAAGGGCAACCTGACCAGCACCGGTTCTCTGGGCGAGGTGATGCGCGAGTCGGCCCAGGCCGCCTTGTCCTACGCCCGCAGCCGGGCCAAGACTTTGGGGCTCAAACCCAGCTTCTACGAGGACCTGGATCTGCATTTGCACGTGCCCTCCGGCGCCATCCCCAAGGACGGGCCCAGCGCCGGGGTGACCATCGCCACCGCCATGATCTCCGGCCTCACCGGCGTGGCGGTGCGCGAGGACCTGGCCATGACCGGCGAGATCACCCTCACCGGCAAGGTGCTGCCCATCGGCGGGCTCAAGGAAAAGGCCCTGGCCGCCCTGCGTTTGGGCCTGGGCACCATGCTGGTGCCGGCTAAAAACCACCGCGAGTTGAGTGAGATTCCGGCCAAGGCCCGGCGCAAGCTCAAGATCGTCACCGTGGAGCACATGGACCAGGTGCTGGAGTTGGCTCTGGTGGCCAAGCCGGGCCCCAAAAAGCCGGCTCAAAAAGCCAAGAAAAAGGCGGCCCCCAAAACCGCCAAGACCGCCAAAAAGGCGCCCCGGGCCAGAAAGGGCAAGAAATAGAGGTGGGCAACCTGCTCTACATAGACGCCTGCGGCGGCGTGGCCGGTGACATGCTGGCCGGCGCCCTTTTGGACCTGGGCTGGCCTCTGGAGGAACTTGAGGAACTGGTGGCGGCCATGGGCCTGGAGGGTGTATCGGTCTCCGCCGTGGCGCTGGAGCACAATGGCATCGCCGCCCAGCGCCTGGAAGTCAATTTCCCCGAAGAGCAGCCCCACCGCCACCTGAGCCACGTACTGGAACATCTTGCGGGCCTGCCCGCTGAAATCAGGGAGGCGGCGGAGCGGGTGTTCAAGCGGCTGGCCGAGGCCGAGGGCCGGGTGCACGGGATAAGCCCGGAAGAAGTGCACTTTCACGAGGTGGGCGCGGTGGACGCCATGGTGGACGTGGCCGCTTTCTGCGGCGGTCTGGCCTGGCTGGGCTGGCCCCGCCTGGTGGGCTCGCCCCTGCCTCTGGGGCGCGGCTTCGTGGATTGCGCCCACGGCCGCCTGCCCCTGCCGGCGCCGGCGGTGCTCAATCTGCTGGAGGGGGTGCCCAGTACCGCCTGGGAGGGAGATAAGGAGACCGTGACCCCCACCGGCGCCGCCCTGGTCAGCACCATCAGTGAGAGTTTCGGCGGGCTGCCGGCCATGCGTCTGGAGCAGGTGGGCATCGGCGGGGGCAGCCGCGTCTCGCCGGTGGCGCCCAACATCGTGCGCCTGCTCTTGGGCGAAGACGCCGAGGCCGGCGCCAGCCAGCGGGTGGTGGAGATCACCTGCCACTTGGACGACATGACGCCGGAGGAGCTGGCCATCGCCATGGAGCGCCTGTTGGAATACGGCGCCCTGGACGCGGCCGCCGCCCCCCTGATCATGAAAAAGGGCCGCCTGGGTCACCAACTCATCGTATTGGCCGAACCCCATATGGCCGATGAACTGGCCCGGGTGGTGTTGGAGCAGACCAGCAGCCTGGGCGTGCGCCTGACTCCTCTGGAGCGCCGGGTGCTGCCGCGGGTGATCATCGAGCTGGACACCCCCTGGGGATCGGTCCGGGTGAAAAAGGCCCTGGTGGAAGGCCAGGCCCGCCTGCACCCCGAGGCCGAGGACGTGGCCCGCATCTGCGCTTACAGCGGTCTGGCCCCGCAGGAAGTCCGGCAGGAGTTGATCCGTTTGGCCCGCGAGCAGGAAGCCGCCGAAGACGCCTAGCCCCGGACCCACTCGGCTTGAAGCGGGCCGATCGCCCCCGTACAATTGAATCGAGACTATCGGTGGGGGTTTGATGCCGCTTCGCGTACTGACGTGTTTTTTGGCCCTGGTATGGCTGGCCGGCTGCCAGCCCGGGGAGCAGTCCGCCGAATCCAATGCCGCCAAGGGCGGCTGCACCTACGGCAGGCTTCTGGAGGAAAAGGGCTTGATCGTGGTGCCCCTGAGCAATTTCAGGAAAAAACGCATTGATGCCGACGAAGAGGGTTGGCACCCCATAGAGCTTTTGAAGTTGGCCTGCCCGCAGCCCCAATTCACCGGCAGTTTCGAGATCGACGAGCGCACCGAGTTTTACGCCTTCTACAGCCCCCAAGACGCCAAGGCCGGCTCGCCCCAGTTGTTCTCCTGGTACTTTTCCCGACCCCCCCGGCTGTTCACCAAGCGGCGGGTGATGATCCTGACCAAGTATCCCGGCTTTCTCCGGCCCCTGGCCATCTCCCGGATCTGGTCGCGGCCCCACGGGCGCAGCAAGTTTTTGTCCATGGGCGGCCTGAACTCGGTGCGCAGCAAGGCCCAGTGGGAAAAATCACGCATCTTCGGACCGCGCACCCTGAAGATCAGCCGGCTGGCTGGCTTTGAACAGGGTCGGCCCCGCCCGGGCGAGACCCTGGCTGAAATATCCTTTGAGATTC